>JAHDBT010000077.1:4932-19084 GCA_020630215.1 Bacteroidota bacterium | reverse complement strand
AGTTTTGTAAACCTAAATCTATTGCCTCTTCCGTTGCATTTAACTCGGTGTTATCTGATTTAAAATTCGTCATTTCCTTTTGTAACTCTTCCAAGGCTTCGTTACGAATTACTTCCGTAGACATGACCGCTTCTTCTTCTTCCAAATTTTGTAAACCTAAATCTATTGCCTCTTCCGTTGCATTTAACTCGGTGTTATCCGATTTAAAATTCGTCATTTCCTTTTGTAACTCTTCCAAGGCTTCGTTACGAATTACTTCCGTAGACATGACCGCTTCTTCTTCTTCCAAATTTTGTAAACCTAAATCTATTGCCTCTTCCGTTGCATTTAACTCGGTGTTATCCGATTTAAAATTCGTCATTTCCTTTTGTAACTCTTCCAAGGCTTCGTTACGAATTACTTCCGTAGACATGACCGCTTCTTCTTCTTCTAAGTTTTGTAAACCTAAATCTATTGCCTCTTCCGTTGCATTTAACTCGGTGTTATCCGATTTAAAATTCGTCATTTCCTTTTGTAGTTCTTCCAAGGCTTCGTTACGAATTACATCTGTTGGCATAATAGCGTCTTCCTCTTGTCCTAGTTTCCCTAAGCCTAAGTCTACTAAATCTTCTTCTGTACTTACTTGTTTATCAAGCAGTTCACTTTTTTCTTTTCCTTCTAAGTCTGTTTGAACTTCGGCTAGTGCTTCCTTCATTATTTGCTCGGTCGATAAATCTTCTGCTTCATCGGGTTTGCTCTCCATAATGTTATTCAAATCCACAAAGCCACTATCGGCACTGGTGTCAGTATCGGTTATTTTATCTAAACCAAGATCCAGCACTTCTTCCTTATCAGTATCTTCCAAAGCTGCCACTTCTTTTTCTAAATTGGCAATTTCCGCTTCCAAACTCTCCATCTCTTTTTCTAAACTCATCACTTCTGTTTCCTCTACTGTATCCTCAATAATATTACTAACAGTAGCGGTATCTTTCTCTACAATGTCCGATACAATATCATTAACTACTGTATCTTTTTCTACTACTACATCTTTAACAGTAGCCGTGTCTTTTGCTAGTACATCTCTCACAATATCATTAACCACCGTATCTTTTGCGGTTACCTCTTCTACAATAATATCGTTAGCTGCGGCATTTTTTGCTAATACATCTTCTACTATATCTTTGGCTGCTGCATCTTTCTCTACTACAACCTCCTTAACAGTAGTGGTATCTTTTGCTACTACATTTGCTACAATATCATTAACCACCGTATCTTTTTCTACTACAACATCTTTAACAGTAGTGGTATCTTTTACTGCTAGTCCGTCTGTTTCTGCTTGTGTAACAACCTCTAATAGGCTTGCGGCTTCTGTTACTTCGTTTATAGCAGCGAGTTGCATATCTACTTCCGGCAAAAAACCTACGAGCATTAATTTTGCATCTGCTGTTTTTTTCTTGCCTTTGTCCTTCGTTTTTTCATTTTTCTTAGGTGCTATTAATAACATTTTTGTAAGGTAGGTATATCTCGAACGGTTAATGGTTTTCAACATATCTGTAGTAGGCGCATCTTTAAACACATCTAAATGTACATACTCATCAAAAAGGTTATCGAATATTCGGTAGGTATTATAGGTTTTTTCTTCTACTACTAAACCTTCCTTCCAATCAAACACATAGCGGCTATCTACTTGTAATTGATTTAAGGCTATTACATTATCAAACCTTTTGTTGCGTTCGTATTCGTTGAGGGTTTTTAATAATGCGGTTACCGAAGGTACTCGTTTGGCTGGCTCGTTTACCAAGCATTGTTCCATCATTACTTTGTACACTTCTCGCACATCAGTTGGTACGTTGCTTGTTAAATTACTTGCTTTCTTTTTAATTTGGTCTACCGTTTTAAGGGCATTTCGGCTGGTAAAAGGTTGTTTGTTGGTGGTAATTTCGTAAAGCAATAAGCCAAACGACCACAAGTCGGAATTAGCTTGTACGTTTTGTTTTTTCTTATCGAAAAACTCTGGAGCTTTGTAGAAGCTGCTTTTATCGACTACAATTTTAGCCGTTGTTTTTCCATTTTTTATGCTATCGGTAATTAAATAGTTATTGAGTTTAGCACGTCCGTCTTCAGTAATATAAACATTTTTAGGCTTTAAATCGAGGTGGTATTGCCCTTGTTCATGCAGGTATTGCAAACCATGTAAAACGTCTCGTACAATCACTTCTGTTTGCGCCTCCTTAAAATCAGGGTACGATACTTGCGGTACATACTCCCATACGCCTATACGTATTTGCTCTACTTGTCCGAAGTGATTAATGTGTTGCATCTCGAAATAATCGTGCATTTTCACCAAATTATCATGCGTCAAAGAACGAGCATTTTCCATATTGGCTTTAAATACCTCTTCGGCAATGGGCAGGGTGTGATAAAACTTAATTACAACAGCATCGCCACTGTTAGTATCAACGGCTTTATACACTTTGGCAGAACCGCCGTCTGCAAGAAAGTCGGTTTGAGGATTGTATTGATAACGATTTTGAAGGAGCATGTTTTGTGCGTTTTCGTTCTAAATGAAAATAAATAATGAAACGGTAGTAGTTAGCTGTAATTACAACCTACTTTAATTATAATAGTTTAAGTTAGGTTTGATGCATTATTTATACATACTCGGAGGGCAAGGTTGGGTTACAGTAAGCGGTAGATTTTTTTTATGTGGACGTTAGGGAGGGAGGATTTTTGAAATTTGATTTTTGATTTTTGATTATTATTTAAAAATTGTGATTTGGTGATTGGAGTTTGGGTTTTTGCTCCTTGATTTTTGACTTTTTCACCACTCCTTTAGTGCTATTTTTTTCCTGCTTGAAACTGGTAATTTCGGATGCGCATTCCTAATGATTTTTGCATTCCTAGTTGTTCATAAAAGGATTGCACGCTTTCATCGCAACTTAAATCAATCATGTAAAAGGAAGCGAGTTGTTTGAGCATTATTTGTGCTAGCTTTTTACCAACACCTTGCCCCTGATAATCGGGTAAAACTTCTAGTAAAGGGATGTAAGCACTTAGCACGCCATCTGTAATAGCATTGGTAAATCCAACAAGTTTTTGGTCTTCTTTTTGTACTGCTAAAACAATATACGGGCTATTCATTAAAATTTGTTTCAATGTGTTGATTTTAGGCGGATTTGGCCACCCAACAAAGAATCCATCCATTTTTAGACCTCTGATATATTGATGACTGGTAATATAACTAAGCATTTGTTATTTTTTTAGTGTTTTAACAAAAATAAACCTTCATAAAAGGGATTTTTATTTCATTTTTCCTTGTTCATGCTTATATTTACTTGTGTTTGTGAGAAGTATGTAAAATATTTTCACAATACTTTCTGTTTTTCTAGTAAGAGCCCTTTATGAAGCATTTCAAAAAAATCAATGTTTAAACTCAATTTAACAATTTGTTAGATAACTCAACATTGTTTTTTTTTTCTAAAACTAATTGTACCAAACAGACTAGCACAATAATACTTGAACAAGCATTTGCATGTTCCTAATGACCTTAACTGCTATTTAATTTAAGCATTAAATAGGAAAAATTGTAGACATCTTTTGCCCATTTCTACCTCTTTTACCTATTTAGGAACGGATGCAAAATAATTGGAGCATTTATCACTTAATCTTTTGCACTTATGCAAGGCGATACCTGTGTTTTAGGCCTTGCAAAAGGTATATATATAGACTGCACAATTTATTTTTATCCGTCACAAAAGTTAAGGAATTTACTTTTGTAATCATTAGATCGAATAAGCAAAGGCAAATCTTCATTACTTTTTATTTAAAAGTATATTTATGAGCTTTAAAAAATCCTCCTCTACGGTATTGCTAATTGCAATAATTAGTTTTGCTTATGGTAATAAAAAATTATGCGGCAATAATAAACACAAATCATCTATTAAAACGATTTGTAGTAGTTTGCTTGATACAACTATTGCAATAGGCGACACCCTACGGCTTAACGATACTACTTTTGTTTTACAAAGAACCTTTAAAAGGTACGATACTATTTTTTCGGCAATAACGATAGATGGTATTGAAATTCCGAAAAAATCTACTTTTATAGAGTACGATATTCGTCCTTATGATACGATTATTGTTCCGAAGGCTTTACAAATGGATTTGGCAAGAAAAGAAGTAAATCCTGCCAAAAAAGATGCGTTTAAAGTTAATACCGAATCGAGCATAGTAGGTTGCGATGAGTGTGAAGCAGAAGCCCAATATATTGAATCGCTTATTGCAAAAAGTAAAGCAGAAAACGTAATTATTGATATAATTGGTAATACAGTAATAAAAGGCAAACGAAAACACAATTCGTTAGGGAGCAAAAAAGGGTCTTCTAGCACTACCTTAAAAATTATACAACCAAAAAATTCGCTTAGAGCAAAAGCAGGCTCAGGAAGAAGCATACCAAGTAATAGAAAATGGAGTATTGCCTCCACAGAAAAAAACAAATATTATACAACTAATAAAGTACTAGATTTACCCGGCTCTAAACACCTCAAATCACGAACGCTTAACCGTTCACAAGCCTACCAAATTACCTTACAGGAAATAGAAAAAAAACGACAACACTTTGCCGCATTGCTAAAAGTTGCTAATAACAGCAGTACCCGAAACAAAATAATAAAAGATGCTGCCTTTTATTTAGAACAGGCTATTGGCAGTGATATTATTTATTATTGGTATGGCGTTAAATTTAAAAGTGGAAAAACAATATTAGATACTCCGCATGGCACTTCTATTAAAGCCAATAACTTTATTGTTACAATACTACAAGAAGCAGATGTACAAGTAAACGTTAAAGGGCATTTACTAAATAACCAAACAGTTGTAAAAAGTTTGAGTGCCGCAAAATTGCCTAAAAAGTTTAAACAAGCACAAAACGTAGAAAGCTATGTTCGTGACAAAGGCTTAGGTTTATATGTAGTCGCTTATGCAACTAATCAGGAAGCGTTTTTATTTAACGATGGGCATCAAATACACCTTATTCGTATTGCCCCCTCCCCTACCTTTGCTATTACTCGCACTTCTTGCCAAAAAGCAACAGACTTTGCAAGCGCGAAGCGTTTTGAAATTGGAAAAATTGCCGATAATACCGAACTTGTACGAAAATGGCTGCAAGGGCAAACCATCAAAATTAGTCCGTAATTAAGTAATAGGGCTTTGCTACGCTGTTTTTTAGAATGCTAGCATAGCTACGCTTTAGGAGAAACTAACTACTAGCTGGCCCTGGATTAGGATTGTTTACTTGTACTTCTGGATGTTCTACATCTACCATCAATAAATTACAAAGTTTATCGGCTTGTACTACAAATTCGGCACGGCTAAGGCCCTGCGAACGGAGGCTATTTCCAATAAATTTTTTTAAATATTGTAAGTATTGCAATATCTGTGCAACTTCTTCAGCAGGCAATTCGGTTTCAAAGTCTAAATGAATAAGGGTTCTAGAACTTTGGCTTAACAGGGTAATATAATCCCCTAAGTATATTTGTGTTTCTTCTAAATCCATTGCATTTGTAAAAACAATTTCTATTCTAACTCCTTCCTTTGTGCTAACTGTTTCGAGCAAAATTGTTTTATTTTTTACGATGCTACTATAGGTGCTAAAGTAATCGAAGCATTGTTTAAACAGCACCCGAATAACAGGCGGCAATGCTAAGGATAAGCGATAAATCTGTTGGTTATCAATTACATTTACATCGTGCATTAAATAAATCATCAATGCATATAAGCTTTTTTCTGCTAGTTTTTGAGGAGGCTGTTCTAGTAAATTATCTTCCAAATCTAATTCTCTAATACTATATAAGTTGGCCAATTCTTTAGGCAATACCGAAATTTTATTATAGGCAATATCTAAAGAACGTAAATTAGTAAGTTGCCCAATTTCCTTTGGCAATTCTTGCAAAATATTTCCTCGTAAATAAAACGACCGCAGCTCTCCAAGGTTTTCAATTTCGGCAGGAAGATATGCTATTTTATTTCTAGCCAAATCTAATATGCTTAACTGTGCTAAATAACATAAAGCTGTTGGAAAAGATTTTAGCGTATTATAGCTCGCATCTAGGTTTTGCAACGCCGATAAATTGGCGATTGATGCGGGTAAAGTAACCAATTGGTTTTCGGATATATTAAGGGTCGTGAGTTTTTTTAAGCCACCCAAAAAAGCAGGTAAACGATTAAGTTTATTTTCAGAAATATCTAACTCCAATAGCTTACTTAAATGTTTGATGTTGTTAGGAATAACCGATAATTGATTGGCTCTTAAACTCAAACGTTTTAATGATTGTAGTTCTCCAAGTTCTGTAGGCAAATTACTTAATTGATTGCGCCCTAAATCTAATTCTTCTAGTAAACTTAATTGTCCTAGTTGTGCAGGGATGCTTACTAATTCGTTGTACTCTACATTAAGGGTACGCAAAGCTTTTAGGTTACCAATTTGCGGAGGCAAAGTAGTTAATTGATTGTCACTAATATCCAAATGTTCTAAATGGATAAGCGTTCCAATTTCGGGCGGCAAGTCTTCAATATCTTTATTGAATAATGTTAAAGAAGTTATTTCACTATCCCGCGCCTTTTCTATAATCAGTAGCAGTTCGTCCCTGTTCATTTATCGTTCTATTTATTACGATGTAAATAAAATATTACAAGGGTTTTTCACATATACGACTTTATTACAGCACAGACTTAATAAGTACTATTTTAAAGCCGCAATTGTTTTAGTATACGCAACGAAAACAAATGAGATACAAAAAACTCAAAAAATATGCTAAGTTTACTCAGAGGGATGTAATAATATGTTTGTTTTTCGTAAAATTTTTAATAGATGGTAGCAGCGACCTCTTCAACTGCAAATTTATTTAGATATAAAACAAACACACCTTATTACATTATATAAGTAGTTACCTCCATTTACATTAACAATAATGCATGGCTGTAATTAATTGCTAGGTATTGATAGATGAGGGTATAACAAAAAAGGTTCTATTTATGACCTGGTTTATACTTCTTTTTAGTAGAGGGTAAATCGTACTTAGTATTTAAATGGTTTGGCTTTGCTGCACCACACAACATGTTAACTACTTTTTAGCACTAGGTAAACTTTCCAAAAAAAAGAAAACAAAGTGGCCGAATATTTTATTTCGGCCACTTATTTAGTTTACAGTGTTTTTTAACTGGCTTTCCACTGTTTGACTTAAACTAATGATTACATTGTTGATAGGCTAATGCCGTTTGCTTTATTGTTGATAAAGCAGCATTGCTTTAATAAAAGGATCTAAATCGCCATTCATAACAGCCTGCACATTTCCTGTTTCTAGGTTGGTACGCAAATCCTTTACCAGCTTGTAGGGATGCATAACGTAGTTACGTACTTGCGAACCCCATTCTATTTTACGTTTGCTGTTTTCTATTTTGGCTTTCTCTTCGTTTTGCTTTTGCAACTCTATTTCGTAGAGGCGCGATTTAAGCATTTGCATAGCCTTTTCTCGGTTTTGCAATTGCGAGCGTTGTTCCTGGCATTCTACTACCAAACCGCTAGGTTTATGTCGTACCCTAACTGCGGTTTCTACTTTGTTTACATTTTGTCCGCCTGCGCCACTTGCTCTAAAAGTATCCCATTCTAAATCTGATTGATTGATTTCAATTTCAATTGTATCATCTACCAAAGGATATACAAACACAGAGGCAAAGGAAGTATGCCGACGTTTGTTAGAATCGAAGGGAGAGATACGGACTAAACGATGTACGCCATTTTCTCCTTTTAAATAGCCGTAGGCAAATTCGCCTTCTACTTCTAAAGTAACAGATTTAATGCCCGCTACGTCGCCATCTTTAATATCGAGCTGTTTTATTTTACAGCCGCTTTTTTCGCCCCACATTAAATACATTCGCATTAGCATAGCTGCCCAATCGCAGCTTTCTGTACCGCCTGCACCTGCATTAATTGTGAGTATTGCATTTAAGCCATCCTCTGGCGCATTTAAGGTAGATTGTAGCTCTAAGTTGGCAATTGCATTACTTGCATTTTCATGCTGCTTATTCACCTCCCCATCTTCTGCTTCTCCTGCTAGTGCAAATTCTTGTAGCACCACTAAATCCTCGTATTTTGTGTAGGCATTGTTAAACTGTTCGACCCAATATTTATTATTTTTTAATGATTTTAATAAAGCTTGTGCCTTTTTAGGTTCCTTCCAAAAATTAGGCTCTAAAGAGAGTGCTTCTTGATCTTTTATTTGTTCAATTTTTTGTTCAATGTCAAAGATACCTCCTTAAAGAAACGAGCTGTTTTTCTAGTGTGAGTAATTGTTCTTTTGTCATGCTTGTAAATTTAAGTGAATTTTATTTTTTTAATGTATGCTAAATGTAGTTTTTATTATAAAAAAACGGGTTTAGGTTAAATTTCAAGTTATTGGTCACTATATAAAACTTAGTTTTTTTTTACTGTAAATCCTTGATAATTAGCTATAAAAACTTAATACTTTGCAGAAAAAATGCTTTTAAATTAAGTTTCTAAATGAGTCTTTTACAAATCAGCGGCAAAGAAATGTTATACACATAACAAAAGATTTGGCACAAAAAAAAGGCTTACTTTATAAAAGTAAACCTTTAGCGATTTTTTTCTTTGGAGATTGCTTGCATACGTTTACGCAAGAATACTTTTTAAAATTTCAAAACTTAGTTTATTAAGCATCAATATTTGCATACTTAGCATGTGTTTCAATAAACTGTCTACGAGGAGGTACTTCATCGCCCATTAACATAGAAAAAATACGGTCGCATTCGGCGGCACTTTCTATGGTAACTTGTCGCAGCGTTCTAGTATCGGGGTCCATTGTTGTATCCCATAATTGATTGGCATTCATCTCTCCTAAACCCTTGTAGCGTTGTATGCTTACTTTCGATTTATCGCCGCCACCAGCTAAATGTTCTACCGCTTCTTCTCGTTGTTCTTCGCTCCAGCAATACCTAAACTTTTTACCTTTTTTCACCAAGTATAAAGGCGGTGTTGCAATATAGATATACCCATTTTCAATAAGGGTTTTCATTTGGCGGAAAAACAGCGTTAAGATTAAAGTAACAATGTGACTACCGTCAATATCGGCATCACACATAATTACAATTTTGTGGTAGCGCAGTTTTTCAATATTTAGCGATTTATCTTCGGCTTGATGTACGCCTAGTGCTTGGTAAATATTTTTGATTTCCTCGTTGGCATAAATTTTATGCTCCATTGCTTTTTCCACATTCAAAATTTTCCCCCTTAAAGGAAGAATCGCTTGAAAGTGTCGGTCACGTCCTTGTTTAGCCGTTCCCCCTGCCGAATCTCCCTCTACTAGAAACAATTCACTCTCTTCGGCATTTTTGCTAGAGCAATCGGCTAGTTTACCTGGTAAGCCTGCCCCCGAAAGCACGCTCTTACGTTGCACGAGTTCCCGCGCCTTACGTGCGGCATGACGTGCATTAGCTGCTAGAATTACTTTTTCTACAATTGTTTTGGCTTGTTTAGGATTTTCTTCTAGGAAATGTTGCAATCGTTGTCCTAAAATACTTTCTACAATACCTGTTACTTCTCCGTTTCCTAGTTTGGTTTTGGTTTGTCCTTCAAACTGTGGTTCGGGTACTTTAACAGAAATGAGGGCGGTTAAGCCTTCTCTAAAGTCATCGCCAGTAATATTAAATTTTATTTTGTTAAATAGGCCACTTTTATCGCCATAGGATTTAAAGGTACGCGTTAAAGCTCTACGAAAGCCCGACACATGCGTTCCGCCTTCTATGGTATTAATGTTGTTTACATAAGAGTGTACATTTTCGTTATAGCTTTGGTTATACTGTAGGGCAATTTCTACCATAACCATATCTCTTTCCCCTTCAATATAAATAGGGTCTTGAATTAAAGGTGCTCTAGTAGCATCTAAATACTTTACAAACTCAATTAAGCCACCTTCCGAGTGAAAAAGATCTGATTTAAAGCTCCCATCGTCTTCTTTTTCTCGCTTATCAACCAAGGTAATGCGAATACCTTTGTTTAAGTAGCTCAATTCTCGCAAACGAGCAGCAAGGGTATCATAATTATAGGTAGTAACGGTAAAAATACTGGTATCAGGCTTAAAGGTCGTAGTAGTACCTCTGCGTTTTGTTTTGCCTATTTCCCGTACAGCATACTGCGGTTTACCGATTTCGTACTCTTGCTCGTACATTTTGCCTTCTCGCTCTACTACTACTTTTAAATGCTCCGATAAAGCATTTACACAAGATACCCCAACTCCATGCAAACCGCCCGAAACTTTGTACGTATCTTTACTAAACTTACCGCCGGCGTGCAAAACCGTCATTACTACTTCTAATGCAGAACGTTTTTCCTTTTCGTGCATTCCTACGGGAATACCCCGACCATCATCTATAACAGTAATAGAATTATCTTCGTTAATAACCACTTCTATTAGCTCGGCAAAACCTGCTAAAGCTTCATCAATAGAGTTATCAACAACCTCATAAACTAGGTGATGTAAACCTTTAAAGCCTATATCACCAATGTACATAGCAGGTCTTTTGCGAACTGCTTCTAAACCTTCGAGTACCTGAATACTGTCAGCACTATAATTATTTTGCATAAAACACTGAAATTTAATCTTTTATACTTCTATAAAATTGTTTGCTTATAGGTGTAAAGATACAAAAAAATTAACAGAATTCCTAATCAATGAATTAATTGTTTTTTAGTATTTTACTGCCGTCAAAATCAGGTAATTATACAGGAAGGTTTCCTCGTAAATTTCCTTCCTTTTCAAATCCAATTTCATGAAAGTTCAACGGCATATTCTATTATGGTTACTCGCTTTTCTAGGTCTTTTGGGGGTGTATTTTTTACTGCCAGAAGCACCACAACCTGTTACTATAACGCAGGAACAACTTCCTAAGAAAAAAAGCGCAAATACGCCAAAAAAAGGAAAGGAAGCATCAACGACCTCTCCACAACCTACTGCTAAAAAAGAGGGGCAAGTATTAGCCCCCAATACCCGCAATAATATTCCCAAATCGCCCTACGTTTTTCCTTATGATATGGATAAGCCTAATAAAAAACACACGCTTCCCAAAATTTTAAATGAAGTATCGGGCATCGTGCCTACCCCTAATTATTTGCCCAATGCCATTGCTTGTGTACAAGATGAAAAAGGAGAAATATATTGGTATAATGCTACACAGGATAAAATAGTAGCACACCTAAAGTTTGGTAAAAAAGGAGATTATGAAGATATTGCTTTGGTTAAACAACAATTGTATATTTTACGCAGCGATGGACACTTGTATCAATTGGATTTAAGTGCCAAAAGAAATAAAAAAGGAAACCTCAAAGCTAAATCTATTAAAACCCAACTCCCCAAACATTTAGATGCAGAAGGGCTGTGTTATTGGCCAGCAAAAAAACAACTGCTCATTGCTTGTAAGGCTAATTTTGCTCCCCATAAAAAAGCTATCTTTGCTTACGATTTAAGTCAGCAAAAACTACAAGAAAAACCACTAAAAATACTCGACCAAGCAGTACTGGGACAGTTGCTCGCTAACAATAACTCTAAAAGAAGTTCGCCTACTTTTTTTCAGCCATCGGGTATCGCTGTACATCCGCTTACACAAGAATTGTATCTTATTTCTGCTAACCATCCTATGCTACTTGTTTTATCACCCAATGCACAAACGGTTAAACACCTACAACATTTGCCCGCTAAACAGTTTAAACAAGCTGAAGGCATCTGTTTTATGCCGAATGGGGATTTGCTAATTGCCAACGAAGGAAGAAATGGAAAAGGAACTATTTTGGTTTTTAATCAGTAGTTTTACAAATAACCAAGGACCAAACTTTTTTAAGCACCAATTATCAAATCGCAAATTCAAAATAATAACCAAACTTTTTTAAACACCAATTATCAAAATCTAATTATCAAATAATAACCAAACTTTTTTAAACACCAATTATCAAAATCTAATTATCAAATAATGACCATTTTTTTTAAATCACCAATTAGCAAATCATAAATTTCAAATAATAACCAAGTTTTTAATTACCCAAAAACTAGTATTAGCGGAGGAATTAAAAATATTTTTTTGCTAGTATCGGTACTATTTTCCCAAGTAAAAAAGAAGACACCTAATGCTACTAATTTAATTAAAAGGATTTATTAAAAAAACGCTTTTATAAATTAATTTGGCATGAGATTTATAAAGAGAAGTCCTCTTGTTGGCTATTTATATTTTGACTGGGAATTTTAATGTCAGCAGGAAAAAAACTAAATAAAAAACTACAAGGTTTATATGTAGAGAAAATTCATGAATTTTCTCTACCCCAAACCGAAAATCAGTAGCCTAAAAATTTAATAATTATTAGCGTAAAAAATCAACACATGGAAGATCTCGTAAACATCGCCATTGATTATTTCAATGCATTTAGCACAGGGAAACTAGAAGAGGTAAACACTTATTTAGCTACCAATGCAATGGTGCAGTTAGGAGAAGAGGCACCACAGGAAGCGGTATCTTATTTTAAAACAAGCGCACCGTATATTGAAACCCTTAGTTTTGAAATGCATGGCATACGAACGGCTACAGAACCAAAGGCGGTAATTATTCATTTTACTTTTTATGAAGAAATAGAAAAAGGAAAAACTACCGCAACCGATGGACTAGATATTATTGAATTTAATTCAGATAATAAAATTCAAAAAATTACCGTATTAATTGCAGAAGAAAGTAATTAAATTAAAACAAACAATTAGGCAATCCTAGCAGTTAAACAATTTAATTAAAAATACAATTAAACAATCCTAACAGTTTAGCAATTTAATTAAAAAAACAATTAAGCAATAATAACAGTTAAACAATTTAATTCAATATGAAATTAACCAACCAATCAAAAACCATTATGGGAACTATTGCAGGCGATGTAATTGGTTCTGTTTACGAGTGGCACAATGTAAAAACAACTGATTTTCCACTATACACTTCGAGGTCTACTTTTACCGACGATACCATTTTGAGTGTAGCCGTTGCCGACTGTATTGTAAACGAAAAAGATTTTGCCAAAACAATATGGGAGTATGGCAATCAATACCCAGGACGTGGTTTTGGTGGGCGGTTTAAAAAATGGTTAGCCAGCGAAAACCCTAGTCCTTACGATAGTTTTGGCAATGGTTCGGCTATGCGGGTAAGCCCCGTAGGTTTTGCTTTTAAGGATATAGAAACGGTTTTAGAAGTCGCCAAACAATCAGCAGTTGTATCGCATAGTCATGCGGAAGGGGTGAAAGGAGCGCAGGCAGTTGCGGCAGCCGTTTTTTTAGCGCATCAAGGACAAACAAAGGCAGACATTAAAACGTATATAACAACAACTTTTGCATATGATATTAATTTTACCCTTGACGAAATTCGCCCTAATTATAAATTTGATGTAACTTGCCAAGGCTCGGTACCACAAGCTATTGTTGCTTTTTTAGAAAGTAGCGATTACGAAAATGCCATTCGTTTAGCCATTTCTATTGGTGGCGATAGCGATACCATTGCCGCAATTACAGGAGGAATAGCGGCTGCTTTTTACAAGGAAATTCCTAGCGAAATTTATGATTTTGCGACTAGTAAATTACCTGATAATTTCATTAAAATACTTAATCAATTTGAGGAGCAATTTATTTAGGGAGGAGGGCTCCCTCGAAGTTGCACGGAGTTTTTTTTGCTTTGTTGTTGCTTTTTTTAGCATGATTTTATTGGGCAAAATTGTGGTTATTTAATCTTTTTTTGAGTGGCTATAAATTGTGTTAAAACATACTATTTTTTCTAAAAGAAAGTATGTCTCTTTTCCCAAAAAAACAATTAATTAATTCCAAATTAAAAATTAATTATCAGCATAAAAAAACAGCAATTAAAATATCTGAATTTGGATGGGCTGGATGGTTGGATTTATTGGATGCTTCGCTAGTATCGGAAGGAGAAAATCATCAACGTACAGACGTGGCATCGCTACGTCTCCTCAAAACAAAAAAACTCCCTGAAAAAATCACCAACAAGAAAAATGCCCAAATTTAGATGTACGGATTTATTGGATGCTTCGCTAGTATCGGAAGGAGAAAATCATCAACGTACAGAC
>JAHDBT010000077.1:0-4832 GCA_020630215.1 Bacteroidota bacterium | reverse complement strand
GTGGCACTGCTACGTCTCCTCTGAAAAAAATCACCCGCATAAAAAAATCTAGCCATTAAAATTAATTAAAATGAACAAGCAACAGTTATTTATTTTTATTATTAGTCTATTTTTTTGCCCCCCCATTATGGCACAAGAAACACCAACAAAATACCAAAAAGATTTTGAGGACTATTGGACAACGGTTAAAAATAATTTCGCCTATTTTGATAGACAGCAAACGGATTGGGAAAAAGTAAAAACAATTTATCAGCCAATTGTAGATACGATTACCAATAAAAAATCTTTTATTCGGGTATTAGAAAATTGTAATCACGAATTGTATAATAACCACGTTGGATTAAATACCAACTTAACAACTTCTAATAAATTAGCACCAACAAATGCAGATTTATGGGCAGCTAAAGAAGGAGAAAAAATAATTATTAAAGCCCTTAGAAAAGGATACAATGCCGAAACCGCAGGGCTAGAACAAGGGATGGAAATTACCGAATTTAATGACCAACCAATTTTAAAAGCGATAGAAAAATATCTACCTAAATCTTTAGCAAAACAAAATGAAAACAGCTACGAATATGCCATCAATTTATTACTAGCAGGCACACACAATACGCCTAGAAAAATTACGGCTATTAACAATGGTAAAGTGCAAAATTTTTATCCCGATAAATTAACTGATAAATACAAAACTTCGCCAGCAGCCCTATTAGAAAGCAAAATATTAAAAGACAATATTGGCTACATTCAAATTAATAATTCGCTAGGAGACATTGAATTAATTGCCGCCTTTGATAAAGCTTTGGATGAACTTATGGATACCAAGGGTTTAATTTTAGATTTACGAGAAACACCTAGCGGTGGAAATAACACGATTGCCAAAGGAATTATGGGCAGGTTTATTAAAGAAGAAAAACCTTATCAGCGATACCGTTACATAAATGATGAAGATGAAGCAGATGTAGCGCAAATTTGGGTAGAGTTGGTTATTCCTAGAGGCAAGCACTACGATAAACCCTTGGTTGTTTTATGCAACTACTGGACAGGCAGCATGGGCGAAGGCATTACGATTGGTTTAGATGCAATGGAACGGGCAACAATTGTTGGTACAAAAATGGCCCGTTTACTAGGAGCTACTTGGAGTTTCGACTTAGCAGAAACAGGTATTGGTTATCAGTTTCCAGGCATTCAGTTATTCCATATTGATAAACAGCCTAGGGAGGATTTTGTGCCTGCTGTTGAAGTGGAAACGGAAGCGGATTATTTAGAGCAGGCGAAGGAAATTATTAATAAATAATTTTTCGTAGAAGGTATAAGGAATGGTAATGGAAGTGTCCAAGTACCACCTACCCAATACCTATTTAGCAAACTTTACTGTATCACCACAAAATTCCCCTTCTCCATCAATTCATAAGTTTCGCCACAAAACACGACTTCCGATTTTGCCCACCATACATACGTGCCTATTTCTACGGGAGTGCCTTTGTGTTGGCCGTCCCAACATTGTGCTACATCAGTGCTGGTAAATACTTGGTTGCCCCAGCGGTTGTAAATTTGCATTTCGTAGCGGTTAATTTGCATATCGGGTTGCGGGTGTTGGCAAAAGGCATCGTTAAAACCATCCTCATTAGGGCTAATAGCGGTTGGGGTTTGGTAGGGCAGTTCTAAGTTTCCTCCTCCTGGCTGTACGGTAATGCTTTGGGTTACGCTTTCGCAATTGTTGCTTACGGTTACGGTATAGCTTGTTGCTTCGATAGCAGTAAAGGTATTAAGCGTACTCCCATCTGCCCATGCATAAGTGATATTTCCATCATTTCCTGTTAGCACATTTACGGCTATGTTTACACTTGCCTCTTCGCATCCTAAAATTGCATTATCAGCACTAAGACTTAGGCTTTCCTTGGCATCAATTACAAAAGTTTGATTGCTGATGCAGTTATTGGCATCTTGTACGTATAAGGTGTATGCGCCTGCCGCTAAGTTGATAAAGCGTTCTGTATCAGTAGTATAAGTGCTATTGTCTATCGAATAACTATAAGGTGCAAGTCCTCCATCTACTAGCACATTGTTAATGCTTCCTGTAGGATTTACAGGACAACTTGCTAGGGTTTCGGCATCAATTGTACTAATAACATCGTGAGCATTAATGCTAACCGTTACTAAACTATCGCAGCCATTGGTAGCCACATATTCAAAAACGGCAGTTGTATCAATAGGGAGCGTAATGCCGTCTATTTCGTAGGTTTCACCAGGGCATATAGTAATGGTTTCGCTGTTGTTTATTACCTCATAGGCATTAATACTAACCGTTACCAAGCTATCACAACCATTGGCGGCTACATATTCAAAAACGGCAGTAGTATCTACGGGGAGTGTCATTCCATCTATTTCGTAGGTTTCGCCAGGGCATACGGCAAAGGTTTGGCTGCTTGTAGTTGCGTCTGAAATGCTAACAATAATACTATCAGTAACAATAGCACATGGGGTGTTGATATTTACCCAAAATGTATCGGTTGCGGTAACAGTTGTATTGAATATGGGGTCAGTACTGCCATCGCTCCAAGTATAATTAAATCCAAAAATAGTTGATACATCTAAGGTGATAGGCGTATTGGGACAAACGCTAAAATCGGCACCTAAATCTAAGATTGGAATTACATCTACAATAAAATTAATCGTATCATATAATTCAAAACCACAGGCATCTACTACCGTTAAGTAATAAGCCATGCTTTCGGTAGGGGTTGCTACAACGGCATTGCTGGTCGTATTATCTAATCCATCGGCTGGCGACCATTCGTAGCTGGTAAAACCTTCGGGGGCAGTTAGGGGCACACTCGTGCCTTCGCAAATTTGGTAATCTAGTATTTCATCTAAAAAAGTGCTGTAATTAAGGCATACTTCGTGATTGTTAAAATAAAAGCCTGTGGCAGAGGTAAAGCCCCAAAAAACGTTGGGGTCTCCACTAAAAATATCGTTTACAATATCTCCTTGGTAAGATACTCGCAGTTCGCATTCTACATAAGCGGATAGCATTTGGTCGGTGGCATCCCAGGTAAAACGTACATGGTGGTAATTGCCATCTTCGGCATTTGCGGAGCTGGCAAAAATAGGTTCGGGTCCAGCTAAATTATTAATACCGAAATGGTCTAAATCGCCGTTTTGCATAATGGCAATATGGTCGGGAACGGGGTCATTGTAGTTGTTATTTTGCCAAGTATCAAACTCAATTCCGATAGCTGGGGTAATGCCCGCAAAACCAATACCGCCTCCTATACTTCCTAAAGAAGTGCTGATAGGTTGTAGCACAAAATAAATTCCATCGGCACCAAAATCGTCAATGGAGCCTAGGTTAATGTCAAAATCCAATACAAAATCATTTTCCAAATTCACCTGTTCCAAGGCCCACATCGAACCTGCTTGACTGGATATTTCGGTGGTTAAACGGTAGCAATTATCTCCTAGGGGAATTGCATTTCCGTTGAGTTGAAAAGCGTCGTCTTGTGCTGATAAGGTACTGGTAATTGCCAATAAAATTGCTATCCATAATCCTAAAAACGAATTGATTTTCATACGTTAAGTGATTTGAGTGGATAAAAAGATTAAAATGCTTAAATTTGGTAGGCTTCAAGATTGGGAGCTAAATATACTCTTTTTTCCTTTGTTCCTCCTTAAAATCAACAATAAATGTCCGCCATTAACTTTTTCAATTTACTAGGTATTGCCCTCATCTTATTTTTTATGTACGGAAGTGTACGCTTAAAAAAAATAGATGGCAAAGGTGCAATACTTGGCGGCGTGATGTCTCTCTATATTTTTGCTGGCACTTTGTGGACGGGCTTAGGATTGCTCTTTGCATTTTTTGTGCTAGGCTCGGCAGCTTCTAAATGGAAAATAAAACACAAGGAAACAATGGGTTTTGCCGAAGCCAATAAAGGGCAACGGTCGTGGCAAAACGCAGCGGCTAATGGAGGGGTGGCGGCTATTTGTGGTTTATTAGCTTATTTTTTTCCTGCTTATCAATCGGTTTTATTGTTAATGTTGGCAGGCAGTTTTGCCGCTGCAACGGCAGATACTTTGGCTTCGGAATTGGGAAATGTTTATGGGACTCGGTATGTAAATGTGCTCAACTTTAAGGAAGATAAACGAGGGAAGGATGGCGTAATTAGTGCGGAAGGGACTTTAATTGGAGTTGTTGGTGCGGTATTGATTGCGCTGTTATATGTAGCAGGCACGGGTAATTATGGCGGTATTTTTCCTATTGTATTGGCTGGTATTGTTGGTAATTGGTTTGATTCGGTACTAGGGGCAACTTGGCAGCAGCGTGGGTTTTTGGATAACCATATGGTAAATGTTGGGTGTACGGTGGTGGGGGCTTTTGTAGCGGGGGTGGTGCAGGTTTTGGTGTAGTGCTGCACCAAAAATTACTTCGCTTAAAAAAGTGTATCAAGTTTTTAAACACTAGCAAAGTAAATACCATAAACGAGTTAATGTATATTTTGGGTGACTCACACACCACATTTCATAGGCAAGAGACTAGTGGCTAAAAACTTAAGTTTCTGATGATTAAGTCGCCGTATTTTTTTTCTGCTACAAGGCATTGCGAGCGAGCATAGCCGTAGCTACGTGAGGGAGCAATAACGCAGTAGCAGGAAAAAAAGACAAGGCTTGGGTCATCAAGAACTTAGGTTTTGAGTCACTAGACTCATCATTTAATATTACCGTTGTTGTCTCTTTTCTCCAATTTTTCTTTAATTGCAAACACCGTTTCTACTGGTAACGTTAATATTTCAGCAATTTGTGTTACACTAAATTTCGTTTCTTTCAATAGTTTT
>JAHDBT010000693.1 GCA_020630215.1 Bacteroidota bacterium | reverse complement strand
TAATCAAGCAACTGCACAATCAGCTCAATATGGCGATTTGGTTTGGATAGACACGAACCAAGATGGCATTATGGATAGTGGGGAAGTGGGGTTAAATGGAGTAAGAGTAGAGTTATATCTTGATAATGGAGATGGTGTTCCAGATCCTACTACCGACGCTTTAGAGCGTTTTACCCTCACCTCTGGCGGTGGAGCTTACTTATTTGGGGCCTTACCTATTGGCGATTATTTTGCCGTATTTTATGTGCCGCCAACCTATAGCGTATCTCCAGCCGACCAAGGAGGGAACGATGCCCTAGATTCTGATGCTACTATGAGTGGCAGTTTAAATGGCTGGGAAACCGCTATAACACCAATCACCTCCATTACTGGTAGTGAGTGGGAACTCTATTGGGATTTAGGTATTTACCAACCCAGCCCAGGCGTAGCAGCGGTAGGTAATTATGTATGGTACGATTTAAATGGTAATGGTGTACAAGATGAATCTACTAGCGAAGGCTTAAATGGCATTACCGTTAACATCTACGAATCGGCAAACCCAGGTACTATTGTGCAAACTACGGTTACCCAAACCAACGAAAGCAATAACGCAGGCTACTATTTATTTGATGATTTAACGCCTGGCAATTATTTTTTGGAATTTGTTTTACCTAGTGGCGCAACTTTTACTTCTAATGGTGGCAGCAACTCCAATACCAACTCCGATGTAAATCCTGCCACAGGACAAACAGGCACTATTACATTAATAGAAAATAGTTTTGATCAAAGTATTGATGCCGGTATCGAAATGCCAACAGGTAATTTAACACTAGGCGACCGAGTGTGGTTTGAAACCGATAATGATGGCATTTACGAATCGGGTGAAACAGGCATTAACCAAGTGAAAGTAGAACTGTACATGGATACAGACAACAATGGTGCTTATACCCCTGGCGTTGACGATTATTATACAAGCACGGTTACCTACACCGCATCTAGTGTGCCTGGTTACTACGAATTTAATAATTTACCTCCTGGTGATTACATTGTAGTAATTCCGCTTTTAAATTTTGGAAATGGCGAAGCTTTAGATGGCTACAGTTCTACAACAGGCGGAGGAAGCTCCCCTAATAACAATACCGATAATAACGACGATGGTACTTTTTTAAATGGTTATGGCGTAGTAAGCCAAGCGATTACCTTAAGTAATGGCGGCGAACCTTCGGGCGGAGGCAATACCAACTTAACCTTAGATTTTGGCTTTTTTGAATATCCTTGTGATGATACTCCCGTGGCAGTAATAACCACAGAAGGGGAGGTGTGCGATGATGATATTGTAGGCAGCATGTCTATCAATTTACAAAGCTTAATTACCAGCGGCTACACCAGCGGTACTTGGAATGACGATGATGGTTCTGGCGGATTATCAGGAACTACCTTTACCTATACTACAAGTATGGGCGCAGGTCCTTTCCATTTTACCTACACCATCCCTGGCACCGATAATAATGGCCCGCCAAGTTGTCAAGATAGAAACTACACGGTTACCATATCGGTCATTACTTGTGAGGTGGTTTGTAGTACTTCTACACCAAGCCTTATTGTGTTAAACGATGCTTGTGATGGCGAAACCATTTCCCTAAGTCCTTTAACACAAGACGGACAAACCTTAACTTGGTACGACCGTGCAACAAATACTGCTGTTCCTAATCCTAGTAGCGTGGTAGTTGATGCGCCAGATATGTGTTTTGGAGAAACAGTGCGTTTTTATGCACCGTATAATTTCGATACAGGTCCCGAACCTGATTGTGATGGCGTAGTAGCTTTAGAACATGCGGTGCATGTAAAAGTTTTTCCAGCAATACAAGCCTCTTTAGACCAAGGCTCCTGTGGCGCAAGTATTAACTGCTTATGTCCTAATTACAATATTTCTTGGTCAGATAATATGGGGAATTCAGGAACAACGCCTGCCTATAATGGCAACAATGGATTTGCCATTGTTAACTTTACCGTAACTGCCGAAGAACCAACCATGAGTTGTCAATCAACAGGATTTAATGCTATTATTAACTGTTTTGCTAGTGGCTGTTTAGCCGATGCTAGTTCGGTATATCCTTTATCGGGTAATGCAACTTGTGGTTTATCTCAAATAGAATTAGTAAACACCAGTACCTCACCAGCATCTTACAACTACTATTACTTTTTATCAGACGATAGCGGCAATATTGTTACTAGTATTACTCCCAATAGTAGTATAGATGTAAGTGGTTTGCCCGATGGCGATTATTGTGCCTATGGAGTATCTACCAATCCAGCGGTAACTTTAAATACCAATGTAACAACGGTTACAGGTTTAGATGCTAGTAATTCGGGCTGTTACGAAATTAGTCCTTGTTATCCTATCAGTATTTCCGATGCGCCAAGTGTTAGTATTAGTTCGGCAGCGTCTTGTGGTAGCAATGGTACTTTTAGTATTTCCTTTACTGCTTCGGGTGGTAGTGGCGATTACAATATCATTTTATTTTCTGATGACCCGAATTATTATTACAATAGCCTACCTGCAAATAATGGTACACCTGTTAACTTTAGCGGCGTTCCTTCTGGCACTTATACCGTATCTATTGTTGATAATGCCACAGGCTGCGAAACAACCGATGCATTAAGTTTTAGCGAAATTTGCGATAATACTAGTCCCCAGTGTACAATTAGTATTGCATCGGTAACACCAAGTACTTGTAATCCTGCCACTAATACTTATTCCATAGATGTTGCATTAACGTATGGCGATGACCCAGGTGGCAATATCAATATTAATGGCGAATTGTTTGCGTCTAACGGAAGTGGTAACCAAACCTTTACCATCAACAACCTAGTAGCCGATGGCGCAAGTGGGGTAGATGTAACGGCTTTTTTTGTAAACGAATCGAGTTGTACTTATACCTTAAACAATGCCTACAATGCTCCTGCCGACTGTACACCAGCCTGTGATATAGAAGTGGTATCTGCAACAGCAAGTGCTTGTAATCCTGCTACGAATACTTATTCGGTGGAGGTAAATGTTACGTACAGCAATAATCCTAGTGGCAATATCAA
>JAHDBT010000692.1 GCA_020630215.1 Bacteroidota bacterium | reverse complement strand
ACAAAACCTCTACGTACAAATTGTCGGATTTATTTTTTAAACGTTACTTAAAAAGCAAGAAAATTTAGCACTACTCCTCTATTATATTTTATACAAAATACAAAGCAATGATTCTTTAAATTCTATCCGATTGAAATTTGTTTGATACTTAAACTTGCAAGTAAAGATGTTAGGCTGTGAAAGGGTGAATTACAGCAAAACATCGTTAAAAAACTTGTGGAGTGTTTGCGGAAACCCTAAATGTTTGGTGATATTAGGTTTGATTAATAATGGCAACTTTCGTCAATTAATTACTGTATTTGTTTAATTTCGGATTTCAGCATTAGACAATGATTTTGCCATTTTTATCTATCAAACAAATGGATTTCGGATAGTTTTTATTTTTTTCCTTTCTTCTTTTCCCTCAGTTGATAAAACCATTGGGGTTATTTTTCCCTCTCTCCTCTTCCCGCTGTTGATAAAACCATAAGAATAACTTTCCCTCTCTCCTCTTCCCTTTTTCTACAACAACAACAAGTATCTTCAAAAGATAAAAGCACTTTACCCTTGACAAGGGTCTATACTAAACCGCATTGGGTTTTGTGCATTTCCCATAAGTTATCGTTTTCCCTATTTATTGCAGGTGTTTACCTTTTTTTGCTACCAACCAAGAGGCTTGAAACCCAAACGGCTCAAACATTTGCAACGCAGTATAACGGTAAAAGAGTCGGTTAAGAATGTGCGATTATTTTTGCCCAACTACTTAAAAACAAAAAAGCGGCACTTCTCTAAAAGAGAAGGCCGCTTAAACACTTGGGCACATAATCTAATAATAATTGTATTTTATTAGATTAATAGTGTTTAAATATTGGGCGCACATCGCACTGTTTAGTGCTTGAAAGTTAATAAATTATATTTAACACAGTGCAATTTAAGAAAAACATTTTAAAAAACTAAGAATATTTATATTTTCTCAGCGTATTCTTGGTATTCTTGTAATTTAGTATGAATAAAGATGTACCAATCTCTTTGTCGATATTTATTATGGCTAAAACTGGTTTCTCTATCATATTGCCTATCCATTTCTCGCCACTTATCTAAAACACTTTCTACTACTCTTAAAAAATCGGCTTCTTGGTTGCAAGTAAATTTATATTTAGCTAGTGCGTCTCTTAATTTACGAGCATGTAGTTCGGTAATGTCAAAATGAATTCGTTCGTGTTCTAGGTAATAATCATTTCGAGCTTCGGGACGCACCCAAGATTCAGTTGTTTTAAATACTGCTTCTACATTGCTCCCTAAATAGCCATTTTCGCAATAATGACTGTACACAACTGCTGTATAAGACAAAGCTGCAAATCGTTTTAGGGTAGTATCTGGCGTGCCGTTAAAGTCGTACCAATCTAACTTATTATAAGCCGACCATTTTACACGTCCTCCTCCTAATTCTACAACTGTATTAGCCCTTTCATTGTCAGTTGTTGTTTCGGTTATATTATTGGGTGTTCCCCATTCTATAGTTGCGTGATTGCAGACGTGATGATGCGTATAAGCAAAATCAGCTTCTGTATATTGCAAAATGAGTGCTAATATAATTTGAAAATACACTGATAACATAAACACGAGTTCTTATAATGGTGAGTAATATAATTTGTAATATAGCCACTAATATCCAACTCTAAAATTGAATGTATACGCTACCATTTTAAGCTTTGTGTAAATGTTAGTTTTAGTGTTTTAAGTTGATAGACTACCGCTAAATAAAAGAAAAAAATAGCTTCTACTCAAACATGGCAATAGCCTTTTAAGCACAAAAAATAGTTATGGTATCGTATAAATAAAATTGGCAAGAGGATATTAATTACAGCAATAATTTGCCTTTTATAAGACGTACTACTACTTACAACGATTTATACTAATTAATAGTACAAACAATCCAATACGCAATAGCAGCAATAAGCTTACCATTATTATAACTACAAAATAGGTGCGATGTTCGAGTTTTTTGTTACTGGGGGTAAAACAAAAATTGGGTAAAAGGGGGCTTATTATTTTGTTGTGTTTAAAGACTACATAATAGTATACTTAACAGGAGGCTCAAATGTTTTATAAAATAGCAAAAAAACGCTTTTTTGACTAAAACATGACTAAAAAACGTAACTTTTTCTAAAAATTGCTTATAACATTTTCTAGCCTCTAATGATATGTATTTTATTTTATGTCAGCAATTTATCCATTCTAATTATTCCTGAAAAGTAAAAATAGAGCATTTCGTTTAATCGTTTAGTTTAAAAGGAGGGCATTATATCCTTCTTATTTTAAAAAGGTATTTAAAATCTTGTCCCATAAGGTAGAAGTAAAACCATAATTTTTCTCCTTATCCTGAAAATGATGCATCATGTGATGTCGTTTTAGTTTTTGGAACAGCGAGTTTTTAAAATTGTAGTTATGCGAGGCATAGTGCAGCCAATCATACGCAATATAGCAGGCAACCATGCCAGCCATAAAGGGATTTACATTTACACTCCCTAATAACACATAAAACAGCCCATAAAGCATTAAAAAGGAAGGGAAACTTAGCAACCAACTTACTAGCAACAGGCGGTTATCATTAGGATATTCGTGATGCGCTTTATGAAGCGAATAAATAAACTGTTTACCCCATTTGTTAGTAGGCTGCCAATGAAAAAAATAACGGTGCATAACATACTCAAAAACAGTCCAAAAACCAATAGCAGCTGCTACATACGCAAAATAGGTAAATATACTTATTGCTAGTACCGCCAACGAATATATGGTAAGCACCAAAAACAAAGGCACATAAAAATACAAATATCCAACAGGATTTGTGGTATACATATTAGCAAAAATTTCTTTATCGTAAATTTCTGCGGGCACTTCTTTATGCGATACAAAAGGAGCATTACTATGGCTAGTTGCTTTTTTTGCAGCAGGTGCTTTATTTTCGGTATGGTATTTCATTTTTTTGCTCCTCATTTAAAACAAGTTTAATAAGAAAAGTACCTAACACTTTACAACGGTGCAACAAAGCCAAAGCGTCGAAATGTCTTCTACTCTCTACTAAAAAAAGTGTAAACAACTTCTGTAA
>JAHDBT010000691.1 GCA_020630215.1 Bacteroidota bacterium | reverse complement strand
GAAAAATATAATTAAATTTCTTGGTGGACTTTATTTTTTTCATTTCACTTAGTAATTTTAGAAGCCTTAAAATAAAAGAAAAATCAAGAATTTTTCAAACTTAGGGAGCAAAATTTTGGCATATTTATATTTTCTAGCGTATTGTTAAGATATTTAAGCTAAATGTAGTAATTTTACTATTCAGTAAATCCTTATCTAAAGGACTATCTGCAAAACACTCAATATTACGCCTTACTTTTCGTTTAAAAGTAAACCACTATCCAAATATAAAATTAACACACAAGCTATATGGAAAAAGGTCAATCGTTTTTCGGTAAAATAATTAGTTTCTTTAAAGGACTATTTGGAGCCAATCCTCCCATTACACCTACGGTAGATAAAGGCCCTAAAACCAATACTATTCCTAGTTCAGATAATACGGACAATAGCAACTCGTCCTCGTCTTCTTCTACTAACACTAGAGGTACAGGCGATGGTAGCAGTACAGGAACAGGTACGGACGATGGCGCTGGTCCCGATTCGCCTAAAAAAGATGAAGTAGTTTTGATGATGGGTGGCAAAAAGGTGGTGCTGAATAAAAGTAAGCAATACATGGGCGTTAAAAAACGCAAGGATGTAAATATTCCCGCTACGATGATGCACCGAAGCACCAAACCACCTGCTGTTAAAGACGAAACGGAACAATTGGGTCATTTTGAACTGATTGAGTCGCAGCATAACAATATGGATTCGCTCGAAACAACTTTGGATGATATTAGAGCGATGGATGAAGTGAGCATTGGTACGCATGTTTTCCATATGGAAGGCGGCAACGATACACCGATGATTCCTTCGGGAGAAATTTATGTGGTTTTTGAAGATGAAGCTCCTATTGACGAATGCAAAGCGCTGTTAGCCAAATACTTTTTACAAGTAAACGAAGAAAGAGGCAAGCGAGAATACATTATGTCGGTATCGCCCTCCTCTCCTAATCCTATTAAAACGAGTGTGGCTTTACAAGCATCGCCCCTCATAAAAATAGCAGAACCAGAATTAGAAAGCCCTCCTGGATTAAATAGCGTTATCCCTACCGATGAATTGTTTAAAGACCAATGGCATTTACGTAATACAGGCAGTCATGGCACTTGGCCAAGTAATAGTTTTGTTGCCGGCGCAGATGCTAAAGTGGTAGACGCTTGGGAAGTAATGGGCGGACAAGGCTCTAGCAATGTTACCATTGCCGTAATTGATAGCGGCTTCGACATGCATCACCCCGACTTACGTGGCAATGGCTCTAAAATTATAGCTCCATGGGATTTTGAAAGCGACAGCCCCGACGCTTCGCCTCGTACGGGGGATTGGCATGGTACGGCTTGTGCAGGTGTTGCCCTTGCCGCTGCTAATGGACGTGGTATTGTGGGCGCAGCTCCTAATGCTCGTTTTATGCCGATGCGTTTTTCTTATATTTCGGATAGCCAAGTGGAAAAATGGTTTGCCCATGCGGTAAACAATGGAGCAGATATTATTAGCAATAGTTGGGGGTCGAGAGATCCTAATTTTGTGATGAGTACTCGCATGTACAATGCTTTACACAAAGCCGCAACACAAGGACGTAATGGCAAAGGATGTGTAATTGTTTTTGCATCGGGTAATACCAGCCGTAATATTAGCAATGGCCCTACGCCTAGCGATTTTACAGGTTTTGCCACACATCCCGATGTTATTTCGGTAGCGGCTTCTAATAGCCGTGATGAACGGTCGAGCTATTCTAACTATGGGCATCATATTGATATTGCTGCTCCTAGTAATGGCTCAGGTGGTGCAGGAGTTTTAACTACCGATGTTACTGGAACCATGATGTTGCCTAGCGGTGCAACGGGTTTTAAAGGTTTTGATGAAGGTGATTATACCAAAGGATTTGGCGGTACGTCTAGTTCTTGTCCGCTAGTAGCAGGGATTGCTGCCTTGGTGCTTTCGGCAAAAGATAGTTTAAGCGGCGCACAAGTAAAAGCGATTATCCAAAATACAGCCGATAAGGTTGGCGGCGTGCAATACAATGGCGTTGGTCATAATATTTACTTTGGCTACGGACGCATTAACGCTAAAAAAGCCGTGCAAATGGCCTTAACTGGCAGCCTACCTACTATTGATGAAATACCTGTAACACCGCCTACTCCACCACCACCTCCTCCAGTTGTGGTTACCCCTCCTACCCCTACGCCAACCCCTCCTCCTCCTGTAACGCCACCTGTAGAACCCGTGTTGCCACCATTAGCTCCTATCGCTATTCACCCAACCGATATTATTGACATTCCTTTTGAAGGGATGCGAGGCGGTGCCATTGTAGGCGCAGGCACGGAACATATTTACAAAGTGAGTGTGGATAAAAAAATGGTGATTAAACTCAATTCGCCAGTTGGTGATGAGGGACACGATTTTGATTTGTATTTACGCCGAGGCAGTGTGCCAGAACCTAAAAACAGAAATTACGATAAAAGTAGTGTGAAGGAAGGTTCGGATGAGGTGATAGAACTGCCGAATCCGCATATTGGCAATTACTTTATTATGGTAAAATCGTACAAGGGAAGCGGCGGTTACAACCTAGAAGCAACGCTAGAAGCCAACAGCACCAACAGTATTGTAGAAGCCTTGCCCCTACGTGCTATGAAAGGCGGTATTTTACGTGCTACCGATTTAAAAGAGGTGGTATACAAAATAGGAAATGCCAGTAAACTAGCCGTACAAATTGACTCTCCTGTAGGCGAAAATAACAATTTTGATTTGTATGTAAAACGTGGCGGCATTCCTGCTTGGAATGATTATGATGCGAAAGGCACTTCGGCTGGCTCGGAAGAATTGGTAGAGTTGCTGCCCAATCCTGGCGATTATTATATTTTGATTCGTTCGCAACAAGGAAGTGGGGGGTATAATTTACGAGTTACTTTGGTGTAGGCAAGAAAAATCTTTTAGGCTCAACCACTATAGCTTTTGTGCAAACTCAATAGGAATGAGCACTTCTATTATCAAGTATAAATGAATAGGGTTGTTTTGACCTGTTTATATAGTGCTTGACCGAAAAAGGCTAAGCCATTAACAGTTAGAGTGTTAGA
>JAHDBT010000690.1 GCA_020630215.1 Bacteroidota bacterium | reverse complement strand
TTGTGTTTACGGTGTGGCCGTTGGGGTAGGTTTACAAGCTTGTAATTGAGTAATTGCAAAAAAACAAGATAATAAACACTTTAGCATTCAAAAAGGTCCCCAATCTCCTTCTTACATATAGGGGGGGGGAGAATAATAAATAAATCTTTCATATCATTTGGATTTAAAAAAGGTTAAAAAATGTAAAAACACTACATGCAAGTTATAATAAATGGTTTAATAAAAAAAGTTTTATTAAAGTTATTTCAACTTATTTTTTTACTAAATAAAAAAATAAATACATCGCAAAATAAATACTGCATAAACAACAAAATCTCCCCAAATTTGACCATCCCAGCATTTTCCCCTAAATTTGATTGATTAAATCTATCAACAATAACCTAATTCATCCATCATGCTTACAAACAAATACACTTTTTTTAAAAACTTCACTTATGGTTTATGCCTACTCCTCCTAAGCATCACTTTCTTACAAGTACAAGCACAAGAAGTAACAACCCTTACTACTTTCGACCAAGAACATATTTACTTTGGTTCGGAAAACAGACGTACCGTTACCTCCGATTTTGTGTTTCCTGATGCCCAACAGCAGTTCAGCGAAATACTGATGCACTTTACCCTAGCCTGCCCCGACGGTGGCTGCGACGATTGGGATAGATACGCCGATGTACGGGTATTAGTGCCTACTGGCATGATGGATTCTACCGTAGCAATGATTGATACAACCTTTGATGCAAGTGGTATCATTACCCAAATTGACACGACCTGGAATGCCCCCTTTGAAATACACGAACCCTTCGAGATTTTTCGATACATTACTCCCTATGGCGGCTCTTTCTCCGATGATTGGGAATGGACCTACACTTCAGATTTAACCGACTATCGCCCCCTACTAACCGAAGATGTAAAAATGGAATTGTTTATTGATACTTGGGTGCAACCCGGCTGGGAAATTACAATGGTTTTTGAAATGACGGAAGGACAACCCGAATTTGAAGCCTATAAAATTGAAAACCTGTGGAACAACCGCCGCGTGCGCTACGGCAATTTAGAATGGGATGTAGAAGAAAACTTTTTAACGCCTAAAACAATTATTGCCGACGAAGCAATGCACGTCGCCAAAGTGCGTATTTATAACACAGGACACGGTTTTGGTTTTACCGATAATGCCGCTGAGTTTTCGCCCAAAACCCATAAAATTGTAGTAGACGGATTGCTCACCGAAACCTTCGACCAGTTTTTATGGCGCGACGATTGTGCCGACAATCCCCTATCGCCACAAGCTGGCACTTGGCAATACAACCGTGCAGGCTGGTGTCCTGGCGATAAGGCAGATCCTTGGGATTATGACATCTCTCACCTCCTTGTACAAGGCGAACCCGCTACCATTGACTATAACTTACAACCCTATCAAAACTTATGCAGTCCCCTTAATCCAGATTGTACAACAAGCAACTGTGCAGGGGCAACATGTAGCGACGGAGGGGATGCTTATTACCGCATTTCGTCGCAGCTTATTTACTACCGCACACAACCACAAGTAACACTTGATGCAGAAACGACTCAGTTACTAGGGGTAAATGGTTTGCTATGCGATAAGGACGTACAACCACAAATACGTATTAGAAACAATGGCGCAGATAATTTAACCAGTCTAGTTATTCTTTATCGACAAGATACCGACGGATATGCAGCCTACGTTTGGGCAGGCGATTTGGCTTTTGCACAATCAGCTATAATAGATTTACCCAGCCTTACCATAACCGATAATGATGTGCATACTTACGATGTAACGCTAGGCTCCCCAAATGGCGGAACCGATTTAAATTTGGAAAACGATTTAATTAGCAGTTCCTTTAGGTATGCCCACAACAACATTAACCTTACCTTAATGACCGATAATTTTGCTGATGAAACGTCTTTCCAATTAATAGACGAATCTAATACCAGCCTTGTTTTTTACGAAGGTAACGGCTACGGTAGTTTAGATACCATTAACCTCAGTTTCTGTATGCCAAACGGCTGCTTTAAATTACGTATCCTCGACTCTTACGGCGATGGTCTAAATGGTTCGTCTGAGGGTCCCAATTATATGGATGGCTACTACGAATTAACCGATGCCAATGGCGAAGTTTTAGCCAGCCTACAGGAACCCAACTTTGGTGATGTAGAAGAAACCTTGTTTTGCTTAGAAACAAATATTGTATCGGGAACGAACGGCCTAGTTGCTAACAATAAATTTAGTATTGCCCCTAATCCTAGTACTGGTATGGCGCAAGTAAATATCCAATTACAAACCCCACAAGCCCTCGATATTAAGGTGCATAATTTAATGGGACAATTGGTACACCAACAGGCGGTTGCCAAAACGCAAAACAAAAATATGCTGCTAGATTTAAGTACACAGGCAAGTGGCGTTTATATGGTAAGCATCTGCAATAAAAATGGGGAGCAATTGTTTAATGAACGGTTGGTGATTGTGGAGTAGAGAACCTAATTTTTATCAAACCCCTATACTACGTTCACTAACGGTGGGTTTCGATACCTCTAGTGAAGCGATAATAACACCAACAAAAAAAATACACCACACTCCCCTTCTATTCATCCATTATAAAAACAACAACCATGAATTACTTAAAATTCATTTATTTACTAGCATTCCTATGCCTACTAATAAACGCCAACGGATTACAATTGCAAGTACAAGCACAAACCGATATGGTGTTGAACGAACTAGGAGAACTCAACGACGCTTACAAGGAATCATCGGGACTAGTGAGCGACGGCACATCTGTAGGTTTTTGGACGCATAATGATGGCATCGAAAATGTGTTGTATCAAGTAAGTGCGAATGAACCGAATGTAATACAAGCATCGGTAACCGTAAATCCTGCCAGTGTGGATTGGGAGGATTTAGCACGAGATGATAATGGCAATATTTACATCGCCGATATTGGGCGTTGGTCAACCATTCCTTGTGGAGTAGGCGGCAATGTTGCTAAACGAGATACCCTCCGCATTTACCAAATCCCGCAATCTGATTTAGTGGATGGCGCAACGGTTACGGCATCGGTTATTCACTACACCTA
>JAHDBT010000689.1 GCA_020630215.1 Bacteroidota bacterium | reverse complement strand
CCCCACCGCCCCACCATCCACATTAGACGGAACATTAGCAGGCGCACCATCAAAAAGCCCACCTCTAAATTCCGTTTCTAAAAGAATGGCCGTAAAATTATCCAGCACTTCTGTGCTAATCGAAAATTGTTCGAAGGTTACGGTGTCTCCGATTTCGGCTTCAAAATCAAAAAATTCTACATCTTCGGCGTAGCTGCCGTTTACAAATTCGTCGCTGGTAAATGCCCAGTCAATTACATTTGGGGTAACGTACTCGCCATTGACTTTTAGTTTCCATAAATAATTTTGTCCTTCTTCAGCTGGCTCTTGAAACGAACCGTATAATATATAATAATCTTCTTCGTCCTCTTCTAGTGCTTCCTGAAATTCGTAGGAAATATTATCAATAGGGGCAACAGGAGTTAGGGTGGATGTACTGGTGTATACTTCGCCACCGTATTCAATGCGTAGGGTGTAGGTTTTGTTTTCTTCGCCGCTGTAATCCTCGGAAGTGAAATAATTACCGGGCGTTAACTCGGTCAAGGTTTCGGTAGTTGTGCCATCAGATAAGGTGACTGCCGCACCTTCGGCAGCATCGGGTACGCCTTCCTTGAAGTAATCTCTGGTTAAATTTAATTTTACTAAATGGGCTTTGGTTTCTGTTGTCAATAAGGCATCTACTACTAAACGCACATTGTCGTCGGTGTTTAAATCTAACTCAATGGGTTCGGTGCAGGCGGCCAGTAAAATGGCGAAAAATAAATTTATTATTAGTATCTTTTTCATGGTTTTATTTAAAAGTTGAAGTTCCAAGTTACTGATGGAAGGATTGGGAAAATATATGTTTTTTCTGCTATTTGCTTTGTTGAGTCGTCAGGGTCTTCTCTAAAATTAATGGAGTAGGCATTGTGTCGGTTATATATATTGTAAATCGACACATTTAAATCCCAAAATAATTTACGGTTGGGCTTTTGTTTGTTGCGTAAGGTAAATCCTAAATCTCCTCTGTGATATGCTGGTATGCGCTCGGCATTTCTGTCGGAATAAACGGGGATGGTTAATCCATTAAATTCGTATTTTCCTGTAGGGAAGGTTACGGCACGCCCGGTTGCATATACCCAATTTGCCGATAAGGTGACCCGTTTGCTTAACTCGTAAGAAAGCACTAAGGACGCATCGTGTGTTTTATCCCAAGTGGCATTGTACCATTCGCCTCTGTTAACTTCGGCAATTTGTTTTTCGCTTTTAGAATAAGTATAACCTAACCATCCTGTTAAACGCCCTTCGTTTTTCTTAATTAAAAATTCGGCACCATATGCACGGGCTTTTCCAAAACGAAACTCTCCTTCTAAATAATAATTTAATAATAACTCTGCATGGTCTCTAAAATCAATAGAATTTTGAATGGTTTTGTAATACACTTCTATGGAGCTTTCGTACATATTATCTTTAAAATTTTGGAAATAACCTAACGCTACCTGATCGGCAATTTGTGGTTTTACATTGGTGGTAGAAGGAAACCAAATATCTAGCGGCGAACTCGATAAACCATTGGACGCTAAATGTACGTATTGCGCCATTCGGTTGTAGCTGGCTTTTATGGAGTTAGTTGGCCCTAATGTGTAGCGCAATCCTAGTCGTGGTTCTAAATTACTATGGCTGTTGTAGAATTCTCCTTTTTTATAAACGGTGGTATCTTTTACAGCATAATTTTCATCGTAGGAAAAAATATCGCCCGAGCCAATATTATTAAAAAGCGAAAAACGCAATCCGTAGATAGCGGTTAATTTAGGGGTTATTTTTTGTTCGTTGCTAATATAAACGGCCGTTTCTAAGGCATTTTGTTTGTTTAAATCGAAGCCGTTTAATACGCTATTTTCTGGTGTGGTAATAGAACCTGGCTGAAACTCGTGCTTGGTAGTTTGTGCGCCAAATTTTAAATTATTTTTAGCATTCATAAATAAACTAAAATCCAGTTTTGCCGATAAATCTACAATTTCCGAATCCCAAGTAAAACCAAAGGAATCTTCGGAGGAACCCAAGCTGTAATTATAATTGCTGTAAATAAGGGTTAAATTAGAAAATAATTTATCGTTAAAAATATGGTTCCATCGGGCAGTTCCTGTTCCATTTCCCCACTGAATTTTTGAGGCAGGATCTTTAAAAACATCGTTCCCAAAATAGCCCGATAAATACAATCTATCGTTTTGTCCTAGTTGGTAATTTACCTTGGCATTAAGGTCGTAAAAATAAACCCTGTTTTTTCGCAGTGTTGTATCAGGAGAAAAACGCAAAAATTGGTCGGCGTAGGTTCTACGTCCAGAAATGATGAAGGAACTTTCGTTTTTTTTGAGGGGTCCTTCCACCGTTAAACGGGAAGAAACTGTACCGATACCACCTGTTACGGCCAACCTTTTTTTGTTGCCATCTTTCATTCGGATATCTAGTACGGAAGACAATCGTCCACCATATTCGGAAGGGATACCGCCTTTGTATACTTCTACATTTTTAATGGCATCGGAATTAAATACGGAGAAAAACCCTAGGAAGTGTGCGGCATTATAAACGGTGGCTTCGTCCAATAAAATTAGGTTTTGGTCTACCGAACCGCCTCGCACATTAAAGCCCGATTGCCCCTCTCCTGTTCCAGAAATACCGGGTAATAATTGAATGGCTTTAATTAAATCTACTTCGCCCAAAACGGCAGGAATGCTTTTAATTTTTTGGATAGACATTTTCTCTTTACTCATTTCTACGCTCTCTACATTTTTCTTTTTGTCGGTGGTAATGGTGAGGACTTCTAGCACTTCGCCAAATTCTGCTAGTTCAATATCTAGCTTGGTGTTTTGGTTGAGTTCAATTTCTTTTTCTTGGGTCGTGTAACCTACGTAGGAGTAACTAACTACGTAACTTCCTGCTTCTAAGGTAAGCGAATAAAAGCCGTAGGAATTGCTTACGGTTCCTGTTGCGGTGCCTTTTAAAATCATGTTTGCACCAATTAAAGCTTCTCCATTTGCGGCATCGGTGATGTGTCCGCTAATGGTAAACTTTTGGGTTTGGGCATTGATATTTAGGCACGCAAAGAATAGGATAAGCACATAAAAATACTTAAACATA
>JAHDBT010000688.1 GCA_020630215.1 Bacteroidota bacterium | reverse complement strand
ATAGATAAAATAATAAATATGGAAATGCACAAAACCTAATGTGGTTGAGTATACCATTGAAAAAAACTAGCAAAACCAAACATGATTAGAACATTAGTAATAGATGACGAACCCATCATACGTAAAGGCATTTTAAATATTTTAAGTGAAATTGCTGCCGACTTAATTGTTGTAGGCGATTGCGGTACTATAAAGGAAGCTCTGGTACTAGCTAATAATTGCAAACCCGATTTGGTATTGCTAGATATTAACCTCACCGATGGCACAGGTTTCGACTTTTTAAACAAGCTCAAAACTCGTAATTTTAATGTCGTATTTATTACCGCACACGAGGAGTTTGCCCTCAAAGCCATTAAACAAGGCGCAATAGATTACCTCCTTAAACCTATTGACGAAGACGAACTGGCCGAGGTAATTAAAAAAGCCATTTCTATACACGAATACCAACTCAGCGAACGCCTACACATTGCCAATAGCCGCTTGCAAGGCAACAGCAACAAAATTGTACTCCGCCTATTCGATAGTTTCCAAATCATCCGTTTTGAAGAATTAATGTACTGCCAATCGGATGCGGGCTATACCACTTTTCACCTCACCGACAAACGCCAATTCACCGTTTCTAAATCCATTAAAGAGTACGAAAACCTCCTGCCCGAAGATCGCTTTTTTCGAACCCACCAATCCTATATCGTTAACCTCGATTATATTGACCGCTACGAAAAAGGCGGGCCACTTTACCTTAAAGGCGAAATTAGTATTCTGGTGGCCATCCGAAAAAAAGAAGCCCTGTTGAAACGATTGTTGTAATAATTGGTTTTGTTCCCAGCCATTGTCAAAAAGAAAACACTAAACCTCTATGTTTTGGAACTTTTTGTACTTTCAGAAAGTTTTGAAAACATAAATATTGATTAAAAAATCCATACATCTAACCCATCCAAATTCAGACAATTACATTCAGCATATAAAAACTGACCGCTGACAGTAAGCGCAGCGAACGATCTGACTACTGACTACTGACTACTGACTACTAAAAAAAAACATGGAACAAAAAATAATCATAGCAGGCGGCAGCGGTTTCCTAGGAAACGCCCTTTACCAATATTACACCGCCAAAGGAGTACTCGTAAAAATACTGACTCGAAATCCTAAAAAAGCGGATGATGTTTATTGGGATGGTAAAACCTTGGGTGCCTGGAAAAACGAATTAGAAAATGCGACTGCCTTAATTAACCTAGCAGGGAAATCGGTTAATTGCCGATATAATAAAGCCAACAAACGGGCCATTTTAAGTTCTAGGATTGATAGCACTGCTATATTAGGGTCGGCAGTACGGGCTTGCGAAGTGCCGCCAGCTTATTGGTTCAATTCGTCAACCGCAACTATTTACCAGCATACAAATGGCGATGCGCCTGCAAATACCGAAAAAGAGGGTAAAATAGGCAGTGATTTTTCGATGAATATTGCGAAGGATTGGGAAGCGGTTTTTAACCGCCAAGTAACCCCGAATACTAAAAAAGTAGTATTGCGAACGGCTATTGTTTACGGAAAAGATGGTGGCGCATTTCCTGTTGTTTGGCAATTGGCAAAAAGGGGTTTATGCAGTCCGCAGGCAGGTGGCCAGCAATGGGTAAGCTGGATACATGAAATAGATTTTTGTAAAGCTATTGATTATATTATGGCAAAAGAAGCAACAGGCATTTTTAATATCTGCGCTCCTAATCCAATTACCAATAAAACATTTAATGAAGTACTTGCTAAATATGCCCAACCTATTATTAAACTACCACAACCTAAATGGTTATTACAAATAGGTGCAATATTTATAAAAACAGAAGTCGAATTAATTTTAAAAAGTAGAAAAGTATATCCCGCTAATTTACTAGCTTTAGGTTTTAAATTTGATTATGAAAATGTTGAGGATGCCATCGCAAATATTTCCCTAAAGAACAGGTAAATAGACACTCATGAAATATCCATTAATTTATTTATCGCTACTAATTTTTTTTTCATCAAGTACTTGCAGTTATTTATCCAACAAAGAAAAGCGGATTACTTTTCCTGTAATTGTTGATACGTTTAATTTAATTCCTACTCAAACACATGCCAAAATAGATTATCTAAAAAGAGCTAATTATTACCCCTATTACTTGGGTGGTTTAACAGATACGCTTTTAATTAATTATAATATTGGCGCACCTCCTCCTGTACCTCCGCCCCCACCCTCACTAGGTTTATACTACCTATTAATTCCCGAAATTAAAAAACCAACTGCCGACCCCATTTTACCTGGCATGAGGATGTATTGGGACTTTTACGTAGATCCCGAATGGAGTAAGCCTGAAAAAGCAACTAAACACAATTTACATATACATATTGATACTACGAAAACAGTATTAAATTTGCATCCTAGAAAGAAAATAAAGATTGACAAATCATATCCGATACTATTGTATAACACTTCTATAAAAGATACAGTAAAAATAGGAGAAGATTACCATATTAATTTAATACTAGAAGCACAAAACAAAGCTGGAGAATGGCAAGCTATTGAAAGACCTTTTGTATATAGCTGTGGACATGTTTTAGGCTATATTATTTTACCTCCTCAAAATGCAGCCCTTACTTCGGCTATTATTTTTGAGGGAGATTTTGAAACGCAATTGCGGTTAAAGATGGATAGTCTATACTCGTCTACTTTTAGGGGGAGGATTGATGTGGGGCAGTTTAAGCGGAAGAACGTTTATTAGCAATGGCATTTATACTCAAATGTGCTTGATTGTCCTTTTTGGTTAAATGGCGAAATGGTTAATTTTTTTTCTGTGGGCATTTTCTAATCACAATGCTTTATACTCAATCACATCGGGTTTTGTGCAAATAGTTGCTTTAGGGACGCAAACTAAATAAGGGTCCGTTTTGACTTTATCTTTTCGCACTACTTTGCGTTGACAAAACCCTTATTACGCTTAGGCGTAATGCGGATTTTGCCGCCTTGTTTAATGCTAAAATATTTCCTCAAATTCGGACACTTATTTATTCTCCGTCCCTTAAGTAGTGCTTGACCGAAAAAGGCTAAGCCATTAACAGTTAGAGTGTTAGATT
>JAHDBT010000687.1 GCA_020630215.1 Bacteroidota bacterium | reverse complement strand
GATGTCAATATCAATAACTATTTGCACAAAACCCAATGTGGTCTAGTATAGCATATAAAAAATCAAAAATCACCTATCAAGAATCAAATTTCAAAAATCTAAACCGCTTCTGCCCCTTCAATAACGCTCGCTACTATTTCAGGATTCAAAAGCGTAGAAATGTCTCCCATATTGCTAGTATCTCTATCACCTCCAGCAATTTTGCGAAGAATGCGGCGCATAATTTTACCCGAACGAGTTTTTGGCAAACCTGGCACAAACTGAATTTTATCAGGTTTGGCAATAGGCCCCACCTCTTTAGAAACCGTTCCAATAATTTCTTTTTTCAGCGCATCCACATCATCAATATCGCCATCACAAATAATGTAGGCATAAACGGCATTGCCTTTAATTTTATGAGGAAAACCTACTACCGCACTTTCTACTACACGAGCATGTTGGTTAATGCCATTTTCAATTTCGGCAGTTCCTAAATTGTGTCCAGATACAATAATCACATCATCTACCCGACCAATAATTCTATACATGCCATCTTCATCTCTGCGGCAGCCATCGCCTGTAAAATACTTGCCTTTAAAGCGGTTAAAATACACATTGCGGCAGCGTTCATGATCGCCCCAAGTAGTACGAATCATAGAAGGCCAAGGGAATTTAATACATAAATAACCTTCCACATCATTGCCCTCAATTTCTTCGCCTTCGGCATTTACCAAAACGGGTTGTATACCTGGAAGTGGGAGGGTAGCAAAAGTTGGTTTAAGTGGGGTAATATTAGCCAGCGGCGAAATCATAATGCCACCTGTTTCTGTTTGCCACCACGTATCAACAATAGGGCAGTTCTTTTTCCCAATATGCTCATCATACCAATGCCATGCTTCCTCATTAATAGGTTCGCCAACGGTTCCTAACACTTTTAAAGTATCTAATTTATAAGGCGTAACATATTCCAATCCTTTAGCCATTAACGCACGAATAGCGGTAGGGGCGGTATAAAATATATTGACTTTATGTTTATCGCAAACTTCCCAAAAACGACCCGCATCAGGGAAAGTCGGCACGCCTTCAAACATCACCGTAGTAGCACCAGCCGCTAGTGGGCCATACACAATATACGAGTGTCCTGTAATCCATCCAACATCGGCAGTACACCAGTAAACATCTCCGTCTTGGTATTGAAAAACATTTTTAAAAGAGAAGGTGGTGTATACCATATAGCCGCCACAACTGTGCTGCACGCCTTTAGGTTTGCCTGTAGAACCAGAAGTGTAAAGGATAAAAAGCGTGTCTTCACTATCCATTATTTCAGCAGGGCAAACATTGTCTACTTTCGTTAATTCTTCTGCCCAGTTTTTATCTGTTTTTTCATTCCATGCTACTTCTTGCCCCGTGTGTTTTAACATAATTACGGTTTCAATACTAGGGCAAGTCGCAATGGCTTCATCCACAACTGCTTTTACAGGTATTTGTTTTTTTCCTCTAAAATTGCCATCCGAGCAAAGCACCATTTTACAAGCGGCATCATTAATTCTATCTGCTAAAGAACTAGCAGAAAAACCAGCAAAAACCACCGAGTGAATCGCACCTATACGAGCGCAGGCTAGTACAGCAATTGCCATTTCGGGAACCATAGGGAGGTAAAAACAAACACGGTCGCCCTTTTTAATGCCATTGTTTTTAAGCACATTGGCAAAGCGGCATACCTCGCTGTGTAACTCTTTGTAAGTATACGTTTTAGCAGGCGCATTTGGGTCGTTGGGTTCCCAGATAATGGCGGTTTGGTCGCCACGTTCGGCAAGGTGTCGGTCGAGGCAGTTTTCAGTAATATTGAGCTTTCCACCTACAAACCATTTTACGTCGGGTGTGTCAAACTCCCATTCTAGCACTTTGTCCCATTTTTGATGCCATTGAAAAGTTTCGGCTTGTTCGGCCCAAAACTGTTCGGGCTGTGCTACGCTTTGTTTATATACTTCGTTGTATTCTTCTAGGCTGCGAATTTGTAAGGTCATGATATTTGTATGTTAAAATTAGTTTGTAAATAGTGTGGCGTGGGTAATTTTAGGATGCTAAGATACAAACTTATTTATATAAACAAATAGGGCTGTTGGTATTTTACCAACAGCCCTAAAAAGACAAATAGTGTATTTTTATTTACGGATAATAAAGTGCCTATATCTGTATTTCCTACACAGCCAATATAGTAATACGTCACATCAATATACACTATTGTTTCAAATCGTAAAAGGTTAATTATTGTTCACTAAATACTAATAACGGAATTTTAGCTTGATTACTAATTGTTTCGGTATTGCTTTGTGTAAATAGGCGGTCTAAAAAAGGTTTATCGTGCTTAAACATTACGAGCATATCAATTCCTTTCGTTTCTACATATTGGTTGATGGCTGCAATTACATGCTGTCCATCTATAATATCTAAATCAACACCATGTAGGTTATTGCTAATTTTGGTTAAATGCTGTAAATGTTCAATTTTATTTTTATCCCAGCTTTCTTCTAGTAAAGCAATGTGTAGTAATTTTAATTCTGCTTCAAAGGCAAAGGCAAATCCAAGCACATCTTCAATATTTCCTTTGTTTGGTTCGTCGAAATTGGTGGCGTAGGCAATTTTGTTAATCTGATTATTAACGGTATTTTTAGGAACGATTAAAACGGGACAAGGAGCTTTTGATAAAACACTTGTAGCATGGCTGCCCCATAAGAAACCTGCTAAACCTTTTGCGCCTTTTGTTCCCATAATTATTAGGTCAATGTCTTCATTCATTGCATAAACTAAAATTTCATCTATTGTAAAACCTTGTGTTAAATTGTGGTTTACAAGCACCTCTTCCAAATTGTTTTCTTCAGCAATTTTACGCAAATCATGAGCGTGCTTTTTATAATCGGCAAATTCGTTTTGTTGCGTTGCATTGTCAATTGCTACATAAACAGTAGGGTTTAAATCGGTTGCGGCTGTAATAGGTACTTTATAAGCATGTATTGTTGTAATTTGAGCATTTAATTTTTTAGCTAAACGCAAAGCATAAATAAATGCATTGAGTGCATATAATATGCAGGGGATTATAATGTGTTAGGCTGCAAATTTAAGCC
>JAHDBT010000076.1 GCA_020630215.1 Bacteroidota bacterium | reverse complement strand
GTCACTCAAAACCTCATTTTGCCGCACAATTAGTTTTCGGTCAGGCACTAATTAAGCGTTGAAAAAAGTACTAATATTTTGAATATCAAACGTCCTCAAACAAATCATCCATCGTTAATGTTTGGTCAATTAAACCGATGGAATGTTGATTAGGTATAAGCGGAAAAGCACTTAAAAAGGTGAGAAATAGTTGTTTTTTGGTTTTGGTAGCGGTTTTAAAAGAAGCCATTTTAATTCTTAATGCTTTTGCGTAAGCCTTGGTCATAATATATTCTTCATTGTAAAATTTCAATTCTAATAAATTGATAACATGGTCGTTTCTATCAATCAATAAGTCAATTTGGCAACCAGGAAAATCATTGTTTCCCTTAACGCTAAAAGTAGAAGCCTCTGCATAAATACCAGCAATGCCTAATGCTTTTTTTATTTGTTTAATATGTTTCAATCCAATACTTTCAAAAGCGTAGCCACTCCAACTTTTCCAAGTTTGTGTTTGACTTAATTTTTTCCAAGTTCCGCTGCCTTCACTTCTATTTTTTTCAATAAATTTCAAATAAAATAAGGTATACTCATCCGTTAAACGATATTGTAAATCTCGTTTCTTTTTTCCGAAAGCATAATAGGATTGAACAAATCCCGAATGAATTAACTCCTCAATAACTTTAGAAGTGCTGCCTCCATTTGACAATTTTCCGATTTTGATAATTTCTTTTCGGGTTAGTCCTTCTCGTTTATTTGCCAATAATCGAATGATTTTTAGGTGTTCTTCGGAGTTATCAAATAAGGCAGGGTAAAGCAAAGAAAATTCATCATGTAGCAATCCTGTTTTAGAAAAACAAAGGGCATCAATATTCTGCACAGCACTTTTCCCACCTTTAATTTCTTTTAAATAATGTGGTATCCCGCCAATTGCCATATATAATTGCAAGACTTGATAACGATCTATATTTGGGCTAATTGTTTTTAAGAAAAGTTCGGTTTCCGATAAATTAAAGGCTTCTAAATTTATTCGGCGAGTAATCCTGTTGTGCAATCCGCCCTTGTTCCGTACTACTTTTTGTATCATCCAGAAAGCCGCAGAACCGCATATCACCACTACCATATTTTTATGAATAGCCCAACTGTTCCAAAACCAACTCAAACCACGCAAAAAACCCGATTTTTGAGTTGCCATCCACGGCAATTCATCTAAAAAAACAACCACTTTTTGACTTTGCTGTTTCGGTTCTAAAAATTCAGACAATAGATAAAAGGCACTTAACCAATTTTTAGGTGATGCGATAGGAAAAGACCTTTTTGAATATTTAGAGAGTTGAATAGCAAAATTTTGTAATTGCTCTGTTCGAGGCGCATGTTGAATGCCTGTCATTTCAAAAGCCATAAAATCCTTGTAAACCGTTTGTACCAAAAAGGTTTTTCCTACTCTTCTTCGTCCAACAATTGATACCAATTCTGCCGAATCGGATTGTAAGGCTTTTTTTAAAATGTCCTGTTCTTCTTTACGTCCTATTAGTTTTTGCTTCATTTTTATTAATACTTAGCTATAACTGGAAAAAAATAAAGATATAGCTGAGTATTGAGTTGAATACTTAGCTATATCTTGTAAATATACAGACTTATAGCTGAGTATTGAAATTAACGGTAAAAAAAAATAAATAAAACAACCGATTCAATTCAAGTCAAAAATGTTCAAACCTAGCCACACCTCCATAAAAAAAAGCGTAAACGTTCTTGCTATTGCAAAAACATTTACGCTAATGTATGTATGAATGCTCGAACAAGTGCGCCCTGTTACTTGTTCTTGCATTCATACAAAAGTGCAAAATTTATGAACTTCTGCTATAATTTGTATTATTCCCATCGGATAAATGCGCCCTTGATTTATCCTTTGGTTGTAGTACAATACGGCAGAAAAAAAATTACACCTTCATTGTATTTTACTAACTGATTAACTGACCGGGAAACCAGTTTGTAGAAAAAGTACTAGCACGGTAATGCTTGGTACTTTGGGCAACATTATACACTAATTATAATTACTTAAAACTAGTGATAAGCTGTTTATTATTTAAGTGATGTGTAAAAATAATTTGCACACTGTTAATTTTAGCTACTAAATCTGCTTGACAATTAAGCTCCACAACTATCACAGTCTGGATTGTCGATGCTACAAGCATTAGCACTGTTTACCTTCTGCACATCCGATGCATTCACGCTTACAGGTTGCTTTTGTTTTATCTTTGTCATATCTACCGTGAACTTAATTGGGTCGGCAGCAGATTTTGTGCGAAGATAATACATTCCTGTCTTTAATCCGCATTGCCAGCCATAAAAATGCATACTCGATAGCTTTTTATAATTGGCATCTTGCATAAACACATTCATACTCTGGCTTTGGCAAATAAACGCACCTCTATCGGCAGCCATATCTAAAATAACCTTCTGCTTAATTTCCCAAGCGGTTTTGTACATGGCTTTTAAATCTTCTGGAATTCCCTCAAAAGATTGGATAGAACCATTGTTGGCAATCAAGGCATTTTTCATATCCTGATCCCATAATCCTAGCTTAATTAAATCGGTAAGTAAGTGTTTGTTTACAACCACAAACTCGCCCGATAAAACTCTGCGAGTATATATATTAGAGGTATAAGGCTCAAAACACTCATTATTACCTAAAATTTGCGAGGTAGATGCGGTAGGCATTGGCGCAATTAATAAACTATTACGCACACCATGTTTTTGAATCTCGGCTTTTAGTCGGTACCAATCCCAGCGCAAGCTAGGTTCAACATCCCATAAATCAAATTGCAATTGCCCTTGGCTAATAGGAGAACCTTCGTAAGTTTCGTAAGCACCATTTTTAGCCGCTAAATCTTTAGAAGCAGTTAATGCTCCAAAATAAATAGTTTCAAAAATTTCTTTATTAAGTTGACGAGCTTCTTCGCTATCAAAAGGCATACGCATTAGGATAAAAGCATCGGCCAATCCTTGTACGCCAATGCCAATAGGACGGTGGCGCATATTAGAATTTTTTGCTTCGGCAATAGGGTAGTAGTTAATGTCGATGACCTTGTTTAAGTTGCGAGTAACAATTTGGGTAATTTCAAATAAACGTTGGTGGTCAAACTCGCCATTTACTACTAACTTAGATAAATTAATGGACGCTAAATTACAAACCGCTACTTCATCTTTGGAGGTATACTCCATAATTTCGGTACATAAATTACTAGAACGAATGGTGCCTAAATTTTTCTGATTCGATTTTTTATTGGCGGCATCTTTATACAACATATAAGGCGTACCCGTTTCAATTTGCGAATCGAGAATAGCAAACCACAGCTCTTGTGCTTTTATGGTTTTTCTAGCATAACCTTCTTGCTCATATTTTTCGTATAGTTTTTCAAACTCTTCGCCATAAAGGTTGTATAGTTCTGGGCATTCGTTAGGACAGAAAAACGACCACATAGCGTTTTCTTTTACCCGTTTCATAAACAAATCTGGAATCCATAAGGCATAAAATAAATCTCTAGCACGCATTTCTTCCTTACCGTGGTTTTTCTTCAAATCTAAAAAGTCCATTACATCTGGATGCCAAGGTTCTAAATACATGGCAAATGCGCCTTTGCGTTTGCCCCCGCCCTGATCTACATAACGGGCCGTTGCATTAAATACTTGTAGCATAGGTACTAGGCCGTTAGACGCTCCATTGGTACCTTTAATATAACTGCCTTTGGCTCGTACATTGTGTACACTTAAACCAATGCCACCTGCCGATTGCGAAATTTTAGCACATTGGGTAAGGGTATTGTAAATGCCATCAATAGAGTCGTCTTGCATAGATAATAAAAAGCAAGAGGATAGTTGCGGCTTAGGAGTACCAGCATTAAAAAGGGTAGGCGTAGCATGGATAAACCATTTTTGCGACATCAACTCGTAGGTTTCAATAGCCGCATCAATATCGTTTTGGTGAATGCCAATGGCTACCCGCATAAATAAATGTTGTGGGCGTTCTGCAATTACATCGTGCATTTTTAATAGGTAAGAACGCTCTAGGGTTTTAAAGCCAAAAAAGTCGAACTCAAAATCACGTTTGTAATCAATAGCGGCATTTAAACGCTTTTTATTTTTTTGTACAATATCGTTTACTTCCTTAGCAACCAATGCCGCAGTCCCCGTTTTTTTATCAACATACTGGCACAATTTATCCATTGTTTCCGAAAAACTATCACTCGTATTTTTATGTAGATTGGATACGGCAATTCGTGCGGCTAAAATCCCATAATCGGGATGTGTTGTAGTCATGTTAGCCGATGTTTCGGCAGCCAGATTGTCGAGTTCGGTAGTAGTAACTCCGTCGTAAATTCCTTGAATTACTTTTTTTGCAATTTCTACGGGTTCTACAAAATTTAAATTAAGGCCGTTGCACAAGCGTACAACACGGGCGGTTATTTTATCGAAAGCAACGGGTTCTTTAGTACCGTTGCGTTTTATTACCTGCATCATTTATAAGAGTAGTTTATTTTGTTTTTAAATTTGGTTTTGTTCTGCGTAGAGAAAATTCATGAATTTTCTCTACCACGCCATCAATTTTTTTCCTTGAATTAAGGGGTTGGGGATTTGTATTTAAAAGTCATCATCGAGTCCAAAAACCTGCGATTCTTTATTGGCGGTAACGCCCGATTTTTGGTATTCGGCCACCCGTTTTTCAAAGAAATTGGTTTTTCCTTGTAGGCTAATCATCTCCATAAAAGGAAACGGGTTGTTTACCTTGTATACCTTTTCGCATCCTAGGGAAATAAGGAGGCGGTCGGCTACAAACTCGATGTATTGCGACATCATTTTGGCGTTCATGCCAATTAAAGCAACGGGTAATGCATCGGTAACAAACTCTTGTTCAAAGGCAACGGCTTCGGTAATAATTGCGGTAACTTCTTCCTTTGGTAAGGGGTTTTGCAGCATAGAGTACAGCAGGCAGGCAAAGTCGCAATGTAGGCCTTCGTCTCGGCTAATAAGTTCGTTGCTAAAAGTTAAGCCAGGCATTAATCCTCGTTTTTTTAGCCAAAAAATAGAGCAGAAACTACCACTAAAAAAAATACCTTCAACGGCTGCAAAGGCAATTAAACGATGAGCAAAAGTTGGGGATTCTTCAATCCATCGCAAAGCCCAATCTGCTTTCTTTTTTACGCAAGGCACGGTTTCTAATGCATTAAATAAATAGGTGCGTTCGGCAGCATCTTTAATGTAGGTGTCAATTAATAGGCTGTAAGTTTCGGCATGAATATTTTCGATGGCTACTTGGAAACCGTAAAAACACCGGGCTTCGGGTATTTGTACTTCTCGCATAAAGTTAAGCACTAAATTTTCGTTTACAATGCCATCGCTGGCAGCAAAAAAAGCGAGAATATGTTTTATAAAATATCGTTCATCGTCGGTTAATTTTTTCCAATCAACAAGGTCGGCACCTAAATCAATCTCCTCAGCAGTCCAAAAACTAGCTTCGGCTTTTTTATACATGCTCCATATTTCATCGTGTTTTATCGGGAATAATACAAAGCGGTCTTTATTTTCTTGTAAAATAGGTTCTATCATAGTGTGTAAATGATGGTTTAAAATTTGAATAAAGAGAAACACAGGGTGTAAATATTGGTAGAAAGTAGCATCGTATAAGGTAGAACGACTGTTACTTTCTTCAAAAAATGACTATACTAAAGTAATTTTTGGGCAATGATTACTTGGTTTGTATAGGCACATAGAAACTTGCCAAACACATCATTTTGTATTAAGTTTTATATGATGTACTTGCAGTAAATACTAAAAATTAGTTGTTTTTTACTATTGATTCAAAGCATAGGTTAATAATCCCATTGCTTATTGATAGGAAAAATACTGGGCAATCAATCGCTTGTGCTACAAAAGAGATTGGGTTAAAAAAGTTTGTAATGCTACTACAATATTATTGATTGGGGCGCATGTTGTAGGCATTACGTTTGGTAACATTAGGCTGATACTTCTATGACGAAGTATAAAAATCAGGGGTGTATTACTAATTGATTTTGTTTATAATATGCCGCTAAGTTAGGATCTAATGTTTGTTTGAACAAACCTTTTTTTTCCACGTACTGTGGATAACTTTTTTTTGAAAAAGTTTGGATTTTAAAAATTAAACATTATGAAAAAATGCTAAAACGCTAAGTGCTAAAAAATACTATGTAATTTTATTTTTCGCCCACTTTGAGTTACGAAGTTTTGGTGGAAGGTGCTGTAAAATGGATTTTTGAAGCACATCAATTAATCGTTGTTTTTCGAAGCCTCGTTGTACTATCATCACAATTTGCCTGCTAGGTTGTGGTGCTTCAAAGGGGCGTACGTACTCCTTGCGTCTATTGCCCATATAATGCGTAGCGAGTTGGGGAATTAGGGTAATGCCACCTTGCTGTTCTACAATTTTTCTAATTGTTTCGACAGAGCTGCTTAGGTAAACTATTTTTGCTTTTTTTTGTGGAGAAGTATTATTTTCTTGCAAGGCGGCAATAGGGTGCGCCATGTTTTCGGTTTCTTCGGTTAGTAATAATTCTTGTAAATTTATGTCGGATAATTTTAAGCATTCTTTTTTAGCTAAAGGATGTTGAGGATGTAAATAAGCGGCAATATTTTCTTTAAAAAGCGGAATTTCATAAAATCCCTCAGTAGCAATTGGTGCGAGGGTAATACCTACATCGGCGGTATCTTTTTGCAATCGTTTCACCATTTGGTAGGTATGTAATTCTCTAATTTCTATTTTTATATCGGGATAGTTTTTAGAGAATGGCACTAAAAATAAAGGCAATAAATAAGGCGCAACAGAAGGGTGAATGGCAATGCGTAAAGTGCCTTTTACTATTTCCCGAGCATTAAGGGCAAGTTTTTGTAATTGTTTTATTTCTTGTAAAATATTTTGTGCTTGTTCAATCAATAACAATCCTTCCTGCGTAGGCACAACAGGGTGTTTAGTGCGGTCGAAAATAATAATGCCTAATTCTTGCTCTAATTTTTGTATCTGTATGCTTAACGTAGGTTGGGTAATATGGCAGTTTTCGGCCGCTAAAGAAAAATTGCGGTATTGCTGTAAGGCAACAATGTATTCTAGTTGGCTTAAATTCATGTTGAATGATTTGAATTGTTGAATTGCTGACTACTGGCAGCGCAGCGTTCTGACCACTGACCACTAAATTGCTCAAGTTAAATATAAAATAAAGATGTTACAAAGTTTTACCGATCAAATGGGACAAACGATAAAAATAAATTATCCGCCTAAACGAATTGTATCCTTAGTGCCTTCGCAAACGGAGTTGCTGTTTGATTTAGGTTTGGAAAAGGAAGTAGTAGGTATTACTCGATTTTGCATCCATCCCAAAAAACAATACCAAGTTAAAACTAGGGTAGGAGGTACCAAAGATTTTACCCTAGCTCGTATACAAGCCTTACAACCCGATTTAATTATTGGTAATAAAGAAGAAAATTATAAAGCAGGTATTGAGCAATTACAAGCGCACTACCCCGTATGGATGAGTGATATTTATACCTTGGCAGATGCTTATAATATGATTAATGGAATTGGAGTGTTGGTAGGAAAACAACAAGCAGCAGCTAGTTTAGTAGTAAATATTAGCAGCGCATTTGTCCATTTAAAACAACCTATTACTCCTAAACAAAAAGTAGCTTATTTTATTTGGCGCAAGCCCTATATGGTAGCAGGCAAAAATACCTTTATTGATGAAATGATTCGATTGGGTGGTTGGCAAAATGTTTTTGGCGATACGGTGCGTTATCCTAGTATTAGCCTATCAGATTTAGTAGCTAAAAACCCAGCTATTGTTTTTTTATCTTCCGAACCCTATCCTTTTAAAGAAGCGCATATGGAAGAGCTGAAAAAACACCTGCCTAATGCTCAAATACTTTTAGTAGATGGCGAGTTGTTTTCGTGGTATGGAAGTAGGTTGTTGAAAGCTGCTAGTTATTTGGAAAAGTTGAGGCTTCAATTAAATTGATTATTTTTGAGGAACTCGTATTTATATTAAAATAAAAAACATCCAAACAATGGAAAACTTAACGATTATTCCCCTTCTTTTTATATTAGGAGGTTTTTTTGCATCGGGCTTTTTTAAAGTAAAAGCATTTGGGGTACTTAATGCCGAACAAAGGCAAGTAGTAGTACAATTAGCCGCACAGTTTCAACGTAAGTTGTTATTATTTGCAGGCTTATTGGTGGTATTGCTAATTGTATTAGGTCGTGTTAAACCCGAATTTTCTAGCATGGCATTGGTTGGCGTTTTGGGCATATTATTATTGTATCATATAGCTATTGTTGTATGGAGCTTAACCCAACTTAAAAATTATAATTTACCTACACAATACATGCGATTGTACCAAACAAGCGAACTGGTAAAGCTAGGTGGCATTGCAGCATTTGTGTTATTTATTGCCATAGTACAGTAACACAGGCATAAAAAAAGCATGAATTTTAAATTTAAAATTCATGCTTTGGAAAATAGCTAAATAGTTGTTTTATTGATTTGAGAGTGGGTTGGTATTGAAGGTGAGATGTTTCGTATATATGGTATTTGTATAAAACGGAATAGAACGTTTTAGGGGTTTTTAAAGTAACCTTAGCTTACATATACATCTCGTATTATAGGGGTGAAGGGATATTTAGTAGGGTAAAATTAAATTATTTTCTACTTAATTATGTGGCGTAGTGTTTCTGGAGTCATTTTCTCCCTTAACAATCAGCACATGTTTAATCGGGTTTACCGCATTTGACCAAACATTAGTTTTTAATTCAACAGGCCAAATGATTATTACATTTTTAGTTTTTTGTTGATTCGCATCTATGCTTGGTTCAAAAGATTTTGGGCTTACTTTAACTTGATGCTCAAAATAAACGCTATCTCCTGGCGCAATAAAAGGAGGAGTTCCAATGATAGGTTCTGCAAACTTTGATTTGATACGGCTATTATCTCCTGATTTGCTATAGGTATAATAGTTAATTTCTAGCTCTTTAGTAGCTACTTTTTGGTTGCTTATGTTTTTTACATAACCCTTAAAAGTAAGCATTTCGTTCATATTTGCAGTGCTAGGAAGGGTACTACTTACAATTTTTAAATTGTTAGCTTGTTGTGCATTAATATCTGACACATAACAAATAATTAAAAATGCAATTAGAGTGCTGAAGACATTTAGGTTGTAAATCACTTTTTTCATTTTCGTAATTTTTATAGATAAATAATTATATGTTGAATTAGCGAACACTGTTTTGTTAGCTTATAAAATATTGCTATCTTACAAATCCAAATCCTAAAGAGATGGCAAAATATTACCTTACACGATTGATAAAATCATTAACCAAAGAAGAAATTCGGAGCTTTAAGCTTTATGCCGACCGGGTGAACTATGGAGGGCAGAGCAAAAAGATCATTCATTTATTTGACAAAATAAAGAAAGATGAGATAGACGAGTTTAGTGACGAGTTGGCTAATGAGTTTTTCCCTAATGGGAATAAAAATGCGTATTACAGATTAAAAAACAGACTAATAGAAGAAATCGAATACAGTTTGTTAATGTTAAATAGGGCAAAAGATGACTATTTTAAAGTCTGTAATTATATCCAACTTGCTCGTATTTTTGATTATAAATCAGAGTACGAAAAAGCATTGGAATACTTGCATAAGGCTGAGAAGCTCGCAATGAAGACAAATTATGACCATGTTTTAAGCTTAATTTATGACGAATTGTTGACATTATCTGTTAAATATGACAAGGTAAACCCTGAGCAATACGTCGAAAAAAAGAAGCAATACAAACAGAAGTATTTGTATAAAGAGCAATATAATATGCTCTTAGCCACAGTTAAGTATAAGTTCCGAGATACCAACTTCTCTGAGGAGAATAATGATGTGTTACCTCTTTTAGAAGGAATAATACAGGATTTGTCACTTACTAAAACTTTAGACGATGATCCTAGCATACAATTTAAGCTGCATGAATGTATAAGAGAGGTGCTTTTGCAGAAGCGAGATTTTGTAACTTTAGAATACTTTTTGATAGATAATTTTAATGAGTTTGAAGCTAAAAATATGTTTACCAAACTAAACTACGAACGCAAGTTGATGATGTTTAGTTGGATTATTAATACCTGTATTAAGAATAAAAAATTTGAAAAATCTTTGATATATACTAAGCAATTGCACGATGCGTTGCTCAATTACAATAAGCTTTATTACGAACGGTATATTTGGTTATATCATCAAAGCCAGGTAATTAATTACTCTTTTCTTGGAAAAAACAAAGATGCTTTGAGCATTTTGGAAGGATTAAGAGAAAACGCGAAATTAAATGAAGGTAATTTTTACAAAATATTTGTTTACCTCAATTTAGCAACTATTTATTATTGTGAGGGAGATCTTGACAAAGGCTTGGAAAATCTTTCGAAGCTAATAAGACATGATGTGTTTAAAAATTTTGCAGTAAACTGGAAGATTAGTATTGCTTTGGTAGAACTTGTTTTACGAGTAGAACTAGCCGATTATACTTATGCTGACTATAGACTGAAAGAAGTTAAACGCCTGTATAAGAAGGAGTTAAAGAAGAAGCAATACCACAGAGAAGAACAGTTTATGGATATCTTAAAGGATATTATTAGGAAACCAGGTGCTTTTAAAAGCCCTAAAATAAAAACGCATATAGAGCAATTTATTAGCAATTCACCTACTTTTGAACCAGGTTCAAACGAAGCAATTAATTACCAAACATGGTTGCAAGCGAAACTAGAAGGTCGAGATTATTATGAATTGATTTTGGAAAAAGTGAATAAGCAGCCAAGTGCTGTAGTACAAAGTAAAAATAGACGAGAGTAAAAAAACTAAAATGATGTTATTTGGAAGCGGGAAGGCTCATTTACTTACCCAAACTGAAAAATACTGAACTACTACAACCACGTAGCTATACAAGATTATGAGACCTTCCCTTCAATTCCAATGAACCTCTTGAATAGTATTTTTGAATGAGTTGTAAAAGTAAAATTACGACTAAAAATAATAATAACCTAATTAAAAAGTAAGAATTCTTACAGGTTCAAGAATGTTTTTTTTAAAACTAGTTACTAGTTTTTTTTATGCTAAAAGGGGATAGATGTTTGAGATCTAAAATTTTTACTTAACTTTGCCGCAAAATTGTTAATTTTGCATTATTTTCGTCCCTGCATAGTAACCACTACGCTTATATCTTAATGCATAAGTGGGCTTGCTGTGACTTTGCAATATATGGTGCGTCCAATTTTCAGTTTTTAAATTATGTACCTGTAGTGTAGCAATTGCAATTTATTTTCATAACTTTGCCTTTCACTATCACTTTATAACCTAAGCTAATAAGGCCAGTAGCATAATTTTAAAAGTTTTTGAATTAAAGGTTATGCTTCATTGCTTTTGTAAGTAATTGTTAGCAAGGAAACTTTTAATTATAAAAAGGAAACATTTTTAAACAAGTCTTGCCAAAAAACCGTAAGACTTAACTGGTAAGAAACGATTAGGTTTCACTCGTTTAGTTTTAAAAAAAGATAAAACATTTATTTCATCACATAGCTTTTAAATTTTAATTAAAATTATGACGCAAATGAATACTTTAAAAGGGCTATTTGCAATAGCATTCATGCTATTCTGTACGCAGAGCACTTTTGCTCAATTCGACGACATGCCTCCTCAACCAAGTGAGTACGGCAAATGTTATGCTAAATGTAAAATTCCAGATCAATACGAAGACGTATCTGTTCAAGTATTAGTGAAGGAAGCTTCTAGCAAAAAAGTATCTACCCCTGCTGTTTATGAAACAGTAGAAGAGAAAATTTTAGTGAAAGACGAATCTGTAAAATTAGTTCCAGTACCAGCACAATACGAAACTGTTACTGACCGCTTACTAATCAAAGATGAGTCTACAAGAGTAAGTACCAAACCTGCAAAATACAAAACAGTTACTGAGCGTATCTTAGTTGCTGACGGTTCTGGTAAATGGGTAAAGAAGAAAAAATCTCCTTCTTGTTTTTCTGAAAACCCAGATGATTGTTACATCATGTGTTGGGAAGAAGTACCTGCTAAGTACAAAACAGTTTCTAAGCAAATGTTAGTAACTCCTTCTGAAGAAAATGTTACTGTAATTCCTGCTGAGTACAAAAACGTTACTAAGCGTATATTATCTTCTCCTGCTACAGTTAAAGAAGTAGTAATTCCTGCTGAGTACAAAACTATTACTAAAAAAGTATTAGTTACTCCTGCATCTACTGACGAAATTTCTATCCCAGCTGAATACAAAACAGTTACAGAAAAGAAATTAGTTCGTGCTGGTGGTTTCACTCGTTGGGTTGAAATCTTATGTGCTTCTGATACTAACACTGGTAGTGTTCGTTCGGTACAACAAGCATTAAAAGACAGAGGTTACGAGCCAGGTCCAATTGATGGTGTTTTAGGTATCCAAACCAAAAGCGCTTTAACTAAGTACCAAGAAGCTAACGGTTTACCTGTTGGTAACTTAAACAAAGAAACTTTACGTTCTTTAGGCTTAAACTACTAGAATTTACAGAAAGTCGGAAAACACGACACGAAACCTTTTTTGATAAATCTGTCTTAAACAGATAAATTGAAAAAAGAATAATTATACTATTAAGAAAGCCCGTCCATATTACTTGGACGGGCTTTTGTGTTTTAGACCTATTGCAACAGCCTATAAGCCATCATGAAAATTAATCAAAAAATACTGCCAATAGCCATTACAGGACCCGAGTCGACAGGAAAAAGTACCCTTGTACAACTATTAGCCAAATACTTTAAAAGTAGGCATACTACAGAGTATGCTCGCCATTATATCCACGAAATTAATCGCGCTTATACGCCACAAGATGTGTTGCACATTGCTAAAAAACAATATGAAAGCAATGAAGCCTTAATTAAAAAAGTACAACAAACAAGCTTGGTTAATCGAAACAACCAACCAATAGTAATGCCTGTTTTTTTTGATACCGAACTACTAGTAACCAAAATTTGGTACGAACATGCTTATGGTAAAAATACCTGCCCACAATGGATACAAACCCACTTAAAACAACAAAACATTAAGCTATACCTACTCCCCAATCCAGATGTTGAATGGATAGCCGACCCACAACGAGAACATCCTGACCCCAGCCTACGACAATATTTATTTGACCGTTACGAAAAAGAACTTCAACAATTATCTGCCAATTACATCGTAATAAGCGGAAATAATTATCACAATCGCCTTCAACAAGCAATAAGCGCAGTAGCAGCATTAATGCAAAATACCCCTTAGTACATTGGTTACGCCACCAATAATAAACTGTATGCCAATGGTCATTACAATAAACCCCATAATACGAGATAGTGCAGAAATACCGCCACGTCCTAAACTTTTAAGGAGCAAAGGCGAATAACTGAAAATAAAATAGGTAACAACAGCCAATAATAAAATGGCAATAATAATACCGCCGTATTCTAAGTAGTTTTGGGTTTCTGCACCCATGCTTATTAACAACGAAATAGACCCCGGACCCGACAACATGGGCATTGCCAATGGCGAGAAAGAAATGTCTTCCTTCTCTTCCGCTTCCCTCTCCACCTTTTCATTAATAGCCTTCCCTTTTCTATAAGTCGCATCCATTAAATTATAGCCTGACCGTAAAATAATTAAGCCACCAGCAATTTTCATACTGTCTATCGTAATGCCAAAAAAGCTCATAATATAAGTGCCAATCAATAAAAAGCTAATTAAAATACTAGCCGCATATACACAAGCTTTACGTGCTTGCTGATTGCGTAACTCCTTGGGATCGCTTTGTGTAAGCGACAAAAAAATAGGCACTGCTCCTAATGGATTAACTACCGAAAAAAGGGCCGTAAACACTCCAAATATCATACTCATCTTTTCCTCCTTCTATTTACTAATTTTGATATAAAAAAGCCGCAAAAGTACTATGTATTTACCATTGTTGTGTTAAGTAAATATTAAGTTTTTGCGGTTGTAGAAAAATAATTTATAAGCTACCAATAAGGAGGATACAGTTATTAACAAGGTAAAGTTCCTTAACTAAAAAAAATGCCTAGATTTATATAGCATTGATAGTTGATTGTTTAGGTGTTGCGTTAATGTTTAGTAGGGGGTAAACAAGTAAAGTTTGTGAAAAAACAGATTTAGATTTTAGTCAAAAAAATTAGTATTTCTGCTGAAAATATTTTATTTTAGCAAAACCCTGACGTATAATTTGTTAACCACAAAATTCAATCAACTATGCAAATAGCAAATCCCATGTATGATGTTGTGTTCCGTTATTTAATGGAAGACCCTCAATCTGCTAAATTAATATTAAGTGCTATTGTTGGAGAAAGAGTAAGTAAACTAACCTTTACTCCTAAAGAGTACAGCTACCAAAAAGAAGGTATTCCTAGTGTTTTAAGGATGGATTTTGCGGCTACTATTCATACCAAAAATGGTAAAAAACAGGTATTAATAGAGTTGCAAAAAGATAAGTACTACCTGGAAGTTATGCGGTTTAGGCGGTATTTAGGCGAACAATACAGCGAGCCTACTAACAAAGTAAAAATAAAAACGAAGCGGGGTAAAATTTTAGCACAAGGCACTCCGATATTAGTTATTTACATTTTGGGCGAAAAAGTAACAAAAGAGGAAATACCTGTTTTAAGCGTTCAACATCAATACTATGATGTAGGAAAAAATAAAGTCTGTCATTTTAAATATCCATTTATAGAGGCTTTAATTCACAATGCTATTTTTGTTCAAACCCCTTATTTACCCAAATATAATCAAACGGAATTAGAACGTTTACTTCACATTTTTAATCAAGAAAACATGACTAAGAATAGGCATATATTAGAAATAGATGAATCTCAATTTCCAGAAAAATACCGAGCAATTATTCGCCGTTTAATGCAGGCAATGTCTAAAAAGGAGATGATAGCTGCCATGAAACGAGAAGATGAATTTTTAGAGAATATTAAACACCGAGAAGAAGAACTCGCCTATAGTCAGGAATTAATTGAACAAGAAAGAGAAAAGGCAGCACAAGCCAACAAAAAAGCAGAACAGGAAAGGCAAAAAGCAGAACAGGAAAGACAAAAAGTAGCACAAGCCAAGAAAAAGATAGAACAGGAAAGGCAACGTTTTAACAAATCTGTTCTTAAAATGAGTGAACTAGGTATAAGTGCCGAAGAAATTGCTAGTAGTTTTGATTTAAGCATGGAGGAAGTTACTGAAATCTTAAAAGGAAAACCTTAAAATTTGAAACGGTAGTTAATTAAAACCACGCTAAAAAGAATAAACTATTGCTATATTATAACTAGTTGTTTTATAGCAAAAGAATGATTTTTTTAGCGTGGGTTTATGTCTTTTGTGGTTTCTAAAAACGTTAGCAGGAAAAAAAACAAGAATCAAAAACCACCTTTCTTCAAATATTGCAACAAAACCGCTTCTGCTTTAGAAAAAGTAGCCCCAAAACTAATGATGCCTTCGTCGTGTCCTGCCATAGCCATAATGCGATGTTGTGCTAAGTTTTCTTCCTTATACAAACGTTTAATTTCGTAGGCCATTTCGGGTGTACCATAGGGTACATCGGCACGACTAGTTGGAATTTTTCCTAGTAAACCCTCCCATAAAAGCCGATGATGAACATGTATAACCACTTCATAATTCCTATCTAAACAATAAATAGCAGCATGTGTCAATGCCTCCGAAGACGCTTTAATAGGGCCTTGGCAAACAAGCGTGTTAGCCGCAATATTAAACGAGCTGACCAAGGAATAATGTTGCTCGCTTAATGCCGCTAAATGCCCCGTTTGTGTACCGCTAATTACAAACTGTAAGGCAGTGTTAGAGAGAGATAAATGCCCATTTTGAGGATGCCATCGCTGACTAATATTTCCATAGCCTACCCCATGTTTTGCATAGTAGCCTATCAACTCCAAATCGTACATGCGTTTACGGGAAGCGTTTAAGGCTTTAAGTGCATTAATGTTTAAAGGAGGGGCAATTTGCCAATCACAGTTGTATTTAATATACCCCTCGTCAAGGTAACTGCTAGGGAGCATTTGCTTATTTTTACTAGATTTCTGTTTCATTTTTTTTGAGTTTTATTGATAATAAAAGTGCTAGGAAACTCAAAAATTTTCATCAAATTTGTCAAGGGGTAACAAGTCTAGTGGCTCAAAACTTAAGTTTCTGATGATTAAGTCGCCGTATTTTTTTTCTGCTACAAGGCATTGCGAGGGAGCATAGCCGTAGCTACGTGAGGGAGCAATAACGCAGTAGCAGGAAAAAAAGACAAGGCTTGGGTCATCAAGAACTTAGGTTTTGAGCCACTAGTGTAGTAATGGCGCAAAAAAAAAGTTTATAGTAAAGTGGCTTTTAAGCCAAAGTAGTTTTAGGAAATAAACTGGCAATTCCTTGTTCACTAGCGGCACAAATACCACGTTCGGTAATAAGTCCCGTTACTAGGCGGGCAGGCGTAACATCAAACGCAAAATTAGCGGCGGCACTATTCGTGGGCGTTAACTGTACCTGCTTAATTTCTCCTTCATGCAAGCCTTGTATATGTGTTACTTCCGAAGCTCTGCGTTGCTCAATGGGTATTTCTTTAAGTCCATCACGCATTTGCCAATCTATGGTAGTAGAGGGGAGGGCAACGTAAAAAGGTACGCCATTATCCTTAGCAGCCAACGCTTTTAAGTAAGTACCTATTTTGTTGGCAACATCACCCGTGTAAGTTGTTCTATCCGTACCCACAATGCAAATATCGACCAATCCGTGTTGCATTAAATGGCCACCAGCATTATCCACAATTACGGTATGTGGTACACCATGTTCGGCTAGTTCCCAAGCGGTTAATCTTGCGCCCTGGTTTCTAGGGCGAGTTTCGTCTACCCATACATGCACCTTAATACCTTTTTCGTGTGCTTGATAAATAGGAGAGGTGGCCGTTCCCCAATCAACGGTTGCAATCCATCCAGCATTGCAGTGCGTTAAAATATTTACGGTATCGCCTTTTTTTTGTTTGCTAATAGCGGTGAGTAAAGGTAAACCGTGTACGCCAATCATTCGGCATATCTCTACATCTTCCTCACAAATATCTTGCGCCGTTTGCAAAGCCACCGTCATTTTTTCGTCAATACTTTTTGCTAAACCAATAGCAGCCTGTTGGCGTTGTACTGCCCAATGCAAATTAACGGCGGTAGGACGGCTTGCTAGTAAGTTGGTAGCGGCTTGCTGTAAAAAAGCGGCTACATCTGCTACTTGTTGTTGATGGGCTTCTAAAGTTGCTAAGTACATGCTGTAAGCAGCCATTGCACCAATTAAAGGCGCACCCCTTACTAACATTTCTTTAATAGCATAGACACCCTCGGCCACGGTTTTAACATCTCTAATTACAAACGCATGAGGCAAGGAACGTTGATCGATAATTTGAACTACTTTTTTATCCTGCGGATGCAGCCAAATAGAACGGTAGTATTGTTGATTGATTTTCATAGGAGTGAAATGGTTTGTTTGGTTTTACAAATTTTGGGCAGGCTTATTTTCAGAAACCCAAAGTTAAGCTTTCTCTTTTTATAATCCGTTATTTATCCTTGCTAGATGTGATTTTATAATAATTAACTAATTATATAGTTAGAAAACTAAAAAAATAGTTACTTTTGTAAAAGCCTAAATCAGTCTTAAAAAATAAAATCATAAAAACACAAAACATCATGAAAAAGGTACAAAACGTATGGACACTACTAGGGTTGCTGTTACTCCTAGGCTTAATAGGTGCTTGCAGCCAAAGAGCGAGTGATAAAACTACTACAGCAAATAGTGTTCAAAAGGAATATTCAAAAAAAATGGCACAAGGAAGCAAGTCGATTCCTAAGTCAACAACAGGAGCATCTGCGCCGCCGCCACCGCCACCAAGACCTGCTGGCAAAAAAGCAATACATGATAGCCGTGATGCCGACGGAATGCGTGAACATAACACCGAAAGCTACGATGCCATTGCCGAAAATGAATTTAAGGAAGTAACCCAAAACCCATTGTCTACTTTTTCTATTGATGTAGATGCAGCAGCTTACAGCAATTTTAGGAGGTTTGTAAACAACAACCAACTACCCCCTCCTAGCTCGGTACGTATCGAGGAAATGATTAACTATTTTACCTACGATTATCCACAGCCCGAAGCCGAACATCCATTTACCATTACCACCGAAATTTCGGAATGCCCCTGGAACAAGGAAAACAAATTGATACATGTAGGCTTGCAAGGTAAACGAATGGACGTAAGCGAGTTGCCATCTAACAATTTGGTGTTTTTATTAGATGTTTCTGGCTCGATGGGCGCAGCTAATAAATTGCCATTGCTCAAAAAAGGGATTCGTTTATTAGTAGACGAAATGCGTCCTACAGATAGAGTAGCGATTGTAGTATACGCAGGTGCAGCAGGATTGGTATTGCCTTCGACTTCGTTTAGCGAAAAGGAAAAAATTCTAGCAGCCATCGAAAATTTAAACGCAGGAGGCTCAACGGCGGGCGGTGCAGGCATAAAGCTTGCTTATAAGGTAGCAAGCCAAAACTTTATGAAAGACGGTAATAACCGCATTATTTTAGCCACTGACGGCGATTTTAATGTTGGAGCGTCTTCTGATGGCGAAATGGTGCGCCTAATTGAGGAAAAACGCAAATCAGGCGTGTATTTAACCGTGCTAGGTTTTGGAATGGGCAATTACAAAGATGCTAAAATGGAAAAATTAGCTGATAAAGGAAATGGTAATTATGCTTATATTGACAATATTATGGAAGCCAAAAAAGTATTGGTCAACGAAATTGGAGCAACGCTTTTTACCATTGCCAAAGATGTAAAAATACAAGTAGAATTTAACCCTACCAAAATAAAAGGTTACCGCTTAGTAGGATATGAAAACCGCCTACTAGCCGCCGAAGATTTTAACGACGATACCAAGGATGCAGGCGAACTAGGAGCAGGACATTCGGTAACGGCATTATACGAGCTAATTCCTGCCGATAGCAATACCAAATTGGCAAGCGTTGATCCGCTTAAATACCAAGACCAAAGTATTAAGCCCAGCGCATTAAATAACCAAGAATGGATGACCGTGAAATTTCGTTACAAACCGCCACAAAGCGATAAAAGCAAGCTGATTGAAAAACCAGTAAGCGATAAAGAAATAGGTAAAGTATCGGATAATTTTATGTTCTCGGCAGCCGTAGCCGAACTAGGAATGATTTTAAGAGATTCTAAGTTTAAAGGTACTAGCAGTTTTCAATCTGTACAACAACGTGCAGGGCAAGCACGAGGA
>JAHDBT010000686.1 GCA_020630215.1 Bacteroidota bacterium | reverse complement strand
CTAAATTACAAAATAATAGTAGCATTTCCTACTTTTGCATTTAATGAAAAATACGACTAAAGCTCATTTGGCACTTGTTGCTGTAAACCTACTTTATGGAGGCAATTATATTATTGCTAAAGAGGTAACCCCTGCTTTTATAAAACCTTTTGGTTTTATTGTTATTAGGGTAACTATGGCTACCATGTTATTTTGGCTATTACACAAAGCTTTGCGTAAGGCTATTAGCATTACTAAAGAACCGCTGCTACATAAACCTATTGCCAAAAAAGATTTTCCTTTACTAGCAGCTTGCGGATTATTTGGCGTAGGAATTAATCAGATGATGTTTTTTAAGGGACTGAGTTTAACCTCGCCCATTAATGCGTCGCTTATTATGATTACTACGCCTATTATGGTATTAATTTTTGCGGCATTTATTATTAAGGAAAAAATAACGCCCCTAAAATTACTAGGTATTGCAGTAGGAACCGCAGGTGCGGCATTTTTAATTATTTATGGCGCAAAAAGTGGCGATGCGATTAGCAATCCGTTAGGCGATTTATGTATTTTTATTAATGCGTGTTCTTATGCTTTGTATTTGGTTTTGGTAAAACCACTCATGCAACGTTACCATCCGTTTGTATTAATTAAATGGGTATTTTTCTTTGGCTGGTTCATCATTATGCCTTTTGGCTTTGCCGAATTTAGAGCTATTGAGTGGCAAACATTTAGCATAGGTATATGGATGTGTGTAGCCTATGTAGTAGTGGGAGCCACCTTTTTTACCTACTTCTTTAATGTATATGCCCTTGGTAAATTAAATCCATCTGTAGTAAGTACGTATATTTATACACAGCCATTAATTGCAACAACTATTGCCGTTTTATTAGGAAAAGATGCGCTTACTGCTATTAAAGTATTAGCTGCGGTATTTATTTTTATGGGGGTGTATATGGTAAGTAAACCAAGCAGTAATTAGTAGTTCATATGTTACTATTGAGCAACAAGTAGAAGGTACTTTTGTATAGAGTATAAAGACTACTCGCTACGCTCGTTTTGTAAGTAATGGATTAACAAACACTAAAAACCTACCAAGCAAATAGCAACCGAAGCCGTCTTTCTACCAAAAGCGAAGCGTACGCTCTACGCTCTACTACTATTTAGCGAATGCGGAATAGTAACGTTTGTATTAATTAAATACTTACAAATGCATTAAGAAATAAAATTTAATGTTAATTTCACGCAATTATTCCCCGAACTTGATTTCAACTAAACTAAATAGATGTAATTTATGCTTCATTCGATGACAGGTTATGGCAAAGCAGAAGGTATTGTAGAAGATAAAACCGTGAGGGTAGAAATACGCTCCTTAAACAGCAAGTTTTTAGATTTAAGCTTGCGCTTACCACAAGCTTATAAAGCCGAAGAAATTCCGATGCGAAAATTATTAACCAAATCTTTGCACAGAGGCAAAGTAGAAGTAAGTATTGTTGTAGAGGATGTGTCGGGTTTTCAAAACTACGCACTTAACCAACCACTTATTAAATCGTACTTTAAAGAGTTGAGCGAGCTAAGTCAAGATTTTTCTTTGCCCGTAGATAATTTAATGACTGTAATTATGCGTATTCCCGAAGTAGTGCAGCCTCGACAACAAGAAATTAGCGATAACGAACGAGAACAAATACAAGGAGTAGTAAAAAAAGCTATTGCCAGCTTTATGCAATATCGTCAGCACGAGGGCAATGATTTGGCGGCGGATTTAAGCAACCACATTCAGCAAATTTTAACAGCACTTACTAAAGTTGCTGAAATTGCACCACAAAGGATTACACATATTAAAAATAGAATATCAAACAACTTGAAAGATATTATAGGCACAGATAAAATAGACAGCAATAGGTTTGAACAAGAAGTAATTTACTATTTAGAAAAACAAGATATTAATGAAGAATTGGTGAGATTGGAAGCCAATTGTAAGCATTTTTTAACCGCCTTAAATGCCGATACAATTAGTAAAGGTAAAAAACTAGGATTTATAGCGCAGGAGGTTGGACGAGAAATTAACACCATCGGTGCCAAAGCTTCTAATGCCGATATACAAATACATGTAGTACATATGAAAGATTCTTTAGATAAAGTGAAAGAGCAAATAATGAATGTGATGTAAAAGTAATTGCTAATTGTTTGCTAAAATAATATCACCAAATTTCAAAAATCTCCTAAAAAATTCTATATTAGTGATTCTATTTCTGTGAAGAATGCCAGCAAACTATACTCAAATGTAAACAATTTTTGAATTCTTCTTTTCTGTAAAATGAAACAGTTTTATACAAATTTGATACGAATAGTTATATTAATAGCTGAACGCCAATACCAATGCCTAACTAATCGTAATTTTTAGCACGAAAAACAATTTAGCAATTCTAGCAGTTCAGCCATTTAAATAAAAAAGGAAAACCAAACACATTTGAGTATATTCCCTCATTTTCTTAATGTTATTATTATGGATAGTACTACACCAACAGCTATTACCAATGGAGTTAAAGTAAGTGTAAAAACTTTTTATATCGATCAGCAAAAAAGCAAACTGCAACGCCAGTATGTTTTTGCTTATAGAGTATTTATTGAAAATTGTAGTGCCCATACTATTCAACTTAAACGCAGGCATTGGCACATTTTTGATGCAAATGGAAAAATACGACAAGTAGAAGGAGTAGGGGTTGTAGGCGAACAACCAATTTTAGAACCTAACGAAATACATCAGTACGATTCGTGGACGTATTTTACAACTCCTATTGGTAAAATGAATGGTACTTTTTTAATGCAACGCCTCTCCGATGATAGGGAGTTTGAAGTTGTTATTCCTACCTTTAAAATGGCAGTGCCTTATAAGCTTAATTAATTTTGCCTATAATTACTACCCCTACATTTTTTTCTTAAGCCTAAATTTTGTTAACCCAAGTTGTGCCTATAGTCACTAATACTTCCTTTAGAAGTTTTTTTTGTCAGCAGGAAACTTTAAACATTTAACAAGCAACCTTAAATAATTAATTCCAGATTTGCACAAAACCCGATGTGGTTGGGTATATACACAACTTAGGTTATACTAAACCACATTAGGTTTTGTGCATTTCCATATTTATTATTTTATCT
>JAHDBT010000075.1 GCA_020630215.1 Bacteroidota bacterium | reverse complement strand
CTGGAGCGTAACGGGCCTCAAGCGTCTCGCTTGATGTAAATGTCAATAACTATTTACACAAAACCCAATGTGGTCTAGTATAAGAATAAATTTAATTTCCAGCAAAAACAAAAAATAATAATTCATTAAAAACGATTGTAAATGCCTTGTTCTTTAATGCAAAATATATTTTGTTATTTTGCTTGTATGAGTAATAGTTTTGTTATGATGGTTTCTTGACTTGCAGCTTTTAAATAAATAGCTTATCTTTGTTTTTGTAAAAACTATAAATTGTTCACCACTTAACATTTAAAACCATGTAATTAACATTGTATTTTTCTCTCCTATTTCCCACAGTAAATAGGCTTTCTTTTTTTCTATTGCAAACACTTCCTATATTAATAAATAACCGAACAAAAAATTGCTTCCTACATTCTGATTTTTTGTTAGATGGGTGAGCTATATCTAGTGCTTATCTCGGAGTATGTTATTTTAATTTTTACCATTTTTATTTTTGTTGATTTTTTATGGATGCTTTCTTTTTAAGAAATTAATTAGGAAAAATACATGAAAATTTAAATTGTTAATAAATTATTTTGTTTTCACAGTTAAATATATAATAATGAGTAAAAAAACAATTAGCCCACGAGAAAGACAAAAAAAGAGCTTAGATGTGCGAATTAATGCCGCATTAATAGCTCTTGCTAGAGGCGTGGAAGAACAGAAGGATAATGGCGATGAAAAGCTACCTCGCAAAATGATGAGTTTTACGAAGGGTTTGCCACATGATCCTGAAACTGGATTAATTATAAGTGAGGAAGATTTTACAAAATTTAAAGATGGCATTTGCTCAGGCGATCCTGCTGTAATTAAAGAAACACCATTAGGACCTGTTGCAAATTTTTCTGATATAATTGAACCGTCAGCAAGACAAGTTTTATGGAGATCTGATGTAGGAAAGTCCACGAATAAGGTAAGAGCATGGGAGAGTAGCGGCGCAGGACAAACCTTCGACTTAGAGGGGCCTGACGCACAAGCTCTAAGTATAGTTCCTGCTCCTGCATTAGGTTCTGATGAACTTACTGCGGAAATGGCAGAAGTGTATTGCCACGCAATTTTAAGAGATTTACCATTTGCGAATTTTGAAAATGATCCCCAGGTTATTGCTTGTATTAATGCGTTAAATAAATTAGACTATTTTAAACAATGCCGAAGAAACGAACAAGCTTTAACCATTGATAATGTTTTTAGAGGTTTTACCCTAGGAGATTGTACGGGTCCATATATTTCTCAATTTTTATTAGCAGGGAATAATGGCTTAAATCAAAAGGATACGGATACTATGGAGTTTAAAGCAAGTGATGGCTATATTAATTACGGCTCGATAACAATAAACCAACGAGTACGACGAGCATCGGCAATAAATTACATGACCAATTGGGAGGAATATATAGATGTGCAGAATGGTGCTGATTTTAGGGGCTTAGAAGAATATGTAAATGAAGGACCTAAAAGACGTTTTATTACCAGCGGTAGAGATTTAGCTACTTATGTACATTACGATGCACTTTATGAAGCATACTTAAATGCCTGTTTATTATTATTAGGGATGGAAGCACCTTATGACGAAGGAGTGCTCTATAAAGACCCTGACATTAGAGATAAACAGGTAGGGTTTGCACACTTTGGAGGCCCGCATATTTTAACTCTTGTAACAGAGGTAGCAACACGAGCGTTAAAAACTGTACGATACCAAAAATTTAATGTTCATATAAGATGCCGCCCAGAAGTGCTTGCCGCACGCTTAGAAAAAAAGGAGGCAATTATTAATAATATTGATGAACAATGGGATGCTAGTATGCTTACCAACACCTACAATGAAATAAATGCTGCGGGCATTTTCGATCATTTAGCTGGTGATAATGTACTACTACCAATGGCTTTTCGGGAAGGTTCGCCTATGCATCCTTCTTATGGAGCTGGTCATGCTACAGTAGCAGGTGCATGTGTTACTATTCTTAAAGCATTTTTTGATCATAGGGTATATGTAAATGTTTCAGAAGATGGATCTGAAATATCTGTAAGTACTTCGGATTCTCATAAAGCTTTTGTCCCTAATTCAGAAGGAACGGCATTAGAAGTTGTAACTACGTCTTCCCCTTTAACTTTAGAAGGCGAACTCAATAAATTAGCCGCTAATATATCAATAGGAAGAAACTGGGCAGGCGTACATTATTATTCTGATTATAAAGAGTCTTTACTACTAGGCGAAAAAATTGCCATTGGTTTACTAGAAGAACAAGCAATTACCTATAATCCAGAAGAAAAGTTTTTTTTAATGCTTCCTAAGTTTGATGGTTCTTTAGTTCGTATTGATGCAAGCGGAGTTAGGAAGGTAGAAGACGAAGATGGTGGTAATGATGAGCTTCTAGTATAATAGCATCATTGTTATACTAGATTGCATTCCGGTTTGTGTTTTTTGTGGCTTCGTGTCGAAAAGAATAGGATGCTAAATTTACATAAAATATAATAATTAAAAAAGCGCAATACTCCTAAAAAGTATTGCGCTCATCTTTATATTATCGTTCTAAAACTCCCCCTAAAAAAACATCGTTTTATAAGGATAGCGAACATTGTACTGTGTTTTAACATGCTCTAAAACCACCGACCGAAGTTCTGAAATATTATCCTTTTCGGTAGCAGAAATAAACACACAATTACCTTCGGTATGTAACCGCCATTTTTCTACCGTTTTGTTCCACAAATCTTCTTTTACCTCCTCCTTTAAAAACTCATCAAAGTAGGTTTTTTGGTACAAGTCAATTTTATTGAAAACTAGTACTACAGGTTTGTCTGTTACCTTTAATTCTTTTAAGGTATTATTAACCACTGCAATCTGTTCTTCAAATTGTGGATGCGAAATATCTACCACATGCAATAGCACATCGGCTTCTCGCACTTCGTCTAGTGTCGATTTAAAACTTTCGATAAGGCTGTGTGGCAGCTTGCGAATAAATCCTACTGTGTCGGATAGTAAAAAAGGCGTACGTTCTATTACTACTTTTCTAACCGTTGTATCTAGTGTAGCAAAAAGCTTATCCTCTGCAAATACATCCGATTTGCTTAGTAAACTCATTAAGGTAGATTTGCCCACATTGGTATAACCCACTAAGGCCGCTCGTATTAAGTCGCCTCGTCTTTTACGCATGGTGGTGTTTTGGCGGTCAATTTTTTCGAGCCTATCTTTTAGCAAGCTAATTTTATCACGCACTACCCTACGGTCTGTTTCTATCTCCTGCTCACCAGGTCCACGCATCCCAATACCACCACGTTGGCGTTCTAAGTGCGTCCATAAACCACGTAAGCGAGGCAGTAAATATTGTAGTTGCGCTAATTCTACTTGTGTTTTTGCTTGTGCGGTTTGCGCCCGTCGAGCAAAAATATCGAGGATTAAAAAGCTACGATCTACTACTTTGCATTTTAGTTCTTCTTCTAGCACGCCTTGCTGACTAGGGCTGATGTCGTCGTCAAATATCACGAGGTCTACTTTTTTTACCTCCACATATTCGCGTATTTCTTCCAGTTTACCCTTGCCTACAAAAGTGCGTTTGTGGGGGCTTGCCATACGTTGCTTAAAATAGCGCAATACGTTGGCACCCGCTGTTTTTGCCAAGAAATCTAGTTCTGCTAAATATTCATCCAGTTTATCTTCTGGCTGATGAGGTAATATTAAACCTACAATAATTGCCTTTTCTGGTTCTTGGCTTCCTGTTGATATGCTTGTTTTATGTTTCTTCAAACTGATTATTTTTTATTTTGAGCGAATAAAGTTACTAAAAATTTAGCATAGCTTACCAATAAAGTATGCTTTTAGGAATATCTATCAACTAAGTTGACAGAGGGATTTCAGAAAATCATGCTGATGAGTTGTTTTAACACCTTATTGTGTAGACAAAATATAGCCTGCCTATTGAATAAAATGCGATTAAATAATAAGAAATGGAAATTTTAAAAATAGAATGGCAGTTAACGCTTTGCTCACAGATAAATAGCCGTAGCGATAAACGTTATCAGTTAGAAAAACAACTAGTAAAGGTATTACTAGTTAATATTTAAAAAGGGGATCTTAGAAAGTAATTAATGTAATTAACATATTGGCTGTAGCCTATTTAAGAAGATTAGAAATTGATTTGTCTTCGGTAATGTGTTGGTATAACATGGCTAGTAAAAGGATAGTTCCGTAAAAATTAAAAAAATTAGTCCTTTTAAAATAATTGTTCCAAATAGCGTTTAAGACTTACTATTTTTTTGAAAAATAGTAAGTCTTATCTCCAATTTATCCCTCGCTCTTAACCACCTTAATTATTTTAATACTATTCGCCGTTGTAATTTTTACATGATAAATACCACTAGGAAACGCACTAATATTAATAGGCAAAGTAGGGTCGTGGTTAGCTACAGAAAAAACTTTGCTGCCCCAATTGTTAAATAAGCTAATGGTTATTTTATCTGGTGGTTCTACATCCTTAAACCATAAAAATCCACTAGTAGGGTTGGGGTAAACTACTACACTTTTTTGGGGAGGGTAGCCCACCTCTCTAGGTTCGGGAGGAATCTCTAAATCGTTTTCGATGATGGCGGCTAGGGCGTAAAATTTCCAGTTGGTGATTCGGCTGTGTCCTAGATGATTAGAATAGGTCAAAGCACCATAGGTTGTATATTGTTGACCATTTTTGACAGCAGTAAGCGAGCTGCCACTTTCCCCAGGAATGGCACTAGCATAACGAATTCTAATCATATTTGAACTTATGGAAGGAAAGAAGGGGGGAGTGTCGTTTAAAATAATGCCATGTCCATAATATAGCGTATCATTATTATACTCATTGCTATCTATTGCTAAAAAAGTTCTTCCTGGATAAGAGAATTTGTAATAAATATTTTCCAAAAGCACACTATCAATGGTTTCAAATCCCATACTTATCCAGCCTGTTTGATCACCTATAGGTTGAGCCAGTTCTAGTATAGCAAAATCCTCTGAACCAATAGACCATCCTTGAAAGAAATACACTTTATCTACATAACTACAATCAAAATCAGCACTAAATTCGCCATCATTAAACACAGGGCATACATAAAGGGAGTCCTTTATTAGAGAATCTGTTCCTAATTCAATTGGGCAATGTGCAGCTGTTAGTACATGTCTTCTGCTAATCATACTGCCTGAACAGTTTCCTCGCAAAGTGTCATTTTCTTCCGAAAAAAGTTTAATACTTGTTCTAATAGGATAACTGCTTAAATCAAAATCATCGGCGGCTCTTTTTTTGTAGGTATATTGACTGCCTGGGTACACATTACTAGTAGGAGGGGTTTGTGCTAAGACTTGAATATGGTCGTTAAATTGCCCGATATTGAAGGGAGTGCGGTCGCTCAAAATGGTGGTATCGTAGGGCACAATAGGAATGGTATCGAGGGTATTGTTGACCAAATCGTATACTAGCATGGGTTTTTGTTGGGCTAAAATAAAAGTTGGGAGGTAATTTAGTAGAAGGAGGAATAGTAGGTGTTTTAGTTTCATGGTTGGTGGTTTTTTTTAGGGATGAAGGTTAAATATACGAAAAACATTTTCCATAATAGTTACAACAAAAACATGGGATGGTTAATTTAGTGCTTGGGTTTATTTGAATAAGATTGGTTAAAAAAACGAATGCTGAACTTTTTTTCTGCTAAATAGTTTATAACTTGTAACCTTTCTTCCTTAAATGGCCACTTATATATAGGGACGCTGTTTCTTTCCCCTATATTACTACAAAAAAAATATTTCAAGATGACGATATATCGCAAGCAATTCAAGATACAAGAAAGTAGGATTGCAAAGGCCGTTTCTATAAAAGAAATCCCTAGCGCAGTTACGACTATAACTACTACAAAAAATGATTTAGCGGACTTGGTAGAAAAAGCCCAACAAGGAGATGAAAAAGCATTTAATGAGCTAGTAAAGCAGCACTACAATTTTTGTTTATCGCAAATTAAACGACGAGTAAAAGATGCCGAGCAAGCGAAAGATTTAGTACAGGAAGTGCTAATACAAGTTTTTTTATGTTTGGATAAATTAAGCGAGCCAGCAGCGTTTAAAGCTTGGCTAAGAGGCATTGTTCGCAATGTATGCAACAATTATTTTCGACGCAATAAAATGCTTTATGTAGCCTTAGAGGAATTTGCTTATGAACTGCCCGATCTAACAACAACAGTTGATACGGAATTGGATTTAGCAGCTTTACGCCAGCAAATTAAAACCGCTATTGAGCAATTAAAAGAACGGCAGCAAGTGGTGGTAAAGGAATTTTATTTGAAAGAAAAAACGGTGAAGGAAATAGCAGAAGAATTGGAAGTGTCGGAGAATGTGGTGAAGGTGCGCTTGTACAGGGCTAGAAAAACACTTAAAACTATTTTGGCACCTGCTCGTCGTTCAAGTGCTAATACTAGCGGCATTATTCCTATGCCTAGTCCCGATAAATTACAATTGCCAACGGCAAGCATTACCACTATTACCACTCCTAATGCTTTAGAAATAGAAATGATGCATCTTTTTGTAGGCTATGATAAGTATAAATATAAAGCAGCGTAGGAAGGAAAGGTTGTAGGTGTTTTGTTTCAATAACTTAAAACAATTAAACAATTCTAACAGTTTAACTATTCCTCCTTTTCTGCCCTTCAGTTGGTAAGCTCCGTTTCTAGTACATTTTTGGCTACTTTAATAGGAATGCCAATGTATTTTTTTTCGATGTAGGTTAAAATACGTTCAAGAGTAGCTTGTGCATCATCATCTAACTCGGCAATTTCTTTATGGAAAACCGAATTGACCGCTTTTTCTTTTACCGCCTTAATTTCACTAGGAATAACCGACATTGCTCTTTCTACTCTTCGTTGGCGCATCAACACTTTAAACTCGCTTACTCTTCTATCAATAATTGCTTGCGCTTTAACAACTTCTTCTTGGCGCAGCTTTAAATTTTCGGCAGCTAATATTCTAAGATTCTCAACGGCAATATATGCTGTTGGGTAATTTTTAATTATTTGCGGATGAATATCCGTAGGTACGGCTAAATCAATAATTATTTTTTTGTCGGTATCGCCATTTAAAAGTTGCTGGTAAGTTTCTAAATTAATAATATGCTCGTTGGCTCCTGTGCAGGTAATTAAAATATCAAACTTATCTTGGTAACTATCTAATGCATCTAAGGTGTAAGCAGGAGTGTTTTTGCCTAGCTTATTGGCCAATATTTGGGCATTTTTTAAGCTGCGGTTAAATACTACGCAATTGTTAAACTGGTATTTTATTAAAAATTTGGCGACTAAACTATTGGTTTGCCCTGCGCCAACAATTAAGCATTTAGCTTTTGGATTAGGTTTTAAATCGAACATTTTTTTCATCGCTAAAGATACAACCGATACACTGTTTTCTCCAATTTTGGTATCCGTATATATTTCCTTTGCAACAGGGATGGCCATTTTCATAATCACCCTAATATTATCGCCCGTTAATTTATGGCGATGGCAAAAGTTGTAGGCATCTTTTAACTGTCGTAAAATTTCTCGTTCGCCAACTACTAACGAATCCAAAGAAGAAGCAACCTCATAAATATGCTTTACACAATCTAGCCCGCTAATAGTGCTTACCACATCAAGCGTGCCCGCAATGCAGTGTGGCGGCATTTTAGGTTCTAAAATTTGGAAAAAGCGAGAAAGGAAGGCTTCATCTGCGGTAGCATCGCAAGTAAAAAGAAAGGTAAGGCGGTTACAGGTGGCCAAATAAAAAAGCTCCCCTATATTCAACTCTTTTTTTAGTTGATGTAAGGTGGCGGCTAGCTTTTCTGGCTCTGCATTTACAGAAGGAATATACCTTCCAATATGGCTAATATTCGCCGTTTTATGAGTGATGGTTATTATTCTAAAGTTGTTCAAAATTTTTCCCCGATATTTTGATATGTTGCAAATATAGGGTTGAAACCGTTTATATTGGTCACACCCACGTAATTTCGTCATACTTTTACCAAATTCTAACACAAATTACAAAATGAAACAAATGTAAGCTTTTACAAATCAGCTACTTGAAATCCTAGGGGTACATTCACATAACAATATCATTCTTCGGACCCAAGTTGTATAATCTATTTACATTAAAGAATAAAATATTGTGTAATGAAATGGTATAAAGTGGAAAGTAAATAAAGATAAAATTGCAGAAAGGAGGGGATTGTCATAGTTTTTACTTGTTTGTTATTATTTTTTAGTTAACTTCTTTAACAATAAAAAAACCATCTTCGCCTTGTGGCTGATAAAGGGGCATTAATATCATCCCATCATGGGGAGAGCGAATTTCGCCTGCTTTGTCGTGTGCAAGCAATTCGCCCTCTTTTATTCGTTGAAAATTGCTGTATCCTGGTTTCATTTTAAACAAGTCGTCGGCTTTTACGGCATGACGGTATAAAAACTCTACTATGTTTGGCAGGTCTTTCCCTATTTCGTGCAGCAGGTTTACATGGCGTTCGTAATGTGGTACTTGTTCGGGTACAATAGCACCTATGCTAGTTAGGGTTAACCAAATAGCCGCTTCCATGCGTTTTACCGAAACAGGATCGGTATGTTGCCCTGCTTCAAAACAAAACGATACCATTTCTAGGCGGTTAAAGTAGTTCATTGTAGTGCCTTTAAGCACTTTTTCCATGCCTATAATAGTAGGTACTTTTAGCATAGATGCCCAAGTTCTGCTTTCGCCTACTTTAGTTGCAATGCAATAGGCATTAGCTCCTGCGGAAGAGAAGGTATGTAAATCTAATAAAATGGTATTGCGGTTTTGGTTGTTGCGGCTGTAACGCTTGCGATATAATTCGAAGTATTTTAGCAAAGCTCGTTGTTCCTTATCTTCCGAGCATTGTAGTTTTGCCCTAGGCGTGTTGAGTACAAAATTAGCCTTTTCCTCTGTCCATTGCCGGTTTAAATCAACATCTATAAAACGTTTATTTTCCTTTAAGGCTTGTAAATTGCCAACTACGCCAATAAATTCGCCCTTAAAATCGGGGTCTGTTGTTTTTAATTGATTAAACACTTTTTCTAGGGCAATTACCCCTGCTTTTTCGTTGCCATGTATGCCGCCCATAACAAGCAGCAAAGGGCCGGGTTGGTTTTTTTGGTAATGCCCTATTAAGCGATGTTGCTCTTTAGTAGGATGGTGAGTAGCGGAAGCCTTGCGCTTATTATTAGGGGTCGAACCGTTTTCGGCTGCTGAAAAATGTTCGCCTTTGTATTCGTTTTTTGCTAGTTCTATTTGTTCGTGTAAATTCAAGATACTAATATTTGTATGGTGGACTAAAATGGGCAGAACTTTTCTTTTCTAATAAATAGCAGGCTTGATTATTTAGGTAAGGCAACAGCATAGGATAATATTACTCACTCCCTTTTACAGACGTGTTTTTGTACTAATGTCACGGTATTGCCAAAAGTGTACCAATATAGGCAAAAATGCTTACTGTTATATAAGTAAGGATGCTATTTCGCATAAAAAAGCCCGCTATGTTTTTTTAATAGTTAAAAACATAGCGGACTGGACTGCGAAACAATTAGCAGTAAGGTATTAGACTATTGTTGTGTATAAACCATATTGTATTCTTGGTAAGCTAAGGTATCTGTTGCCTCCATCTCTGCTTGAAAATCGGCCACTGTTTGTAGAATTAGACCCGAACCAGAATAAGTGAAATTATCATTGCCATATACATAAGCACTGTTAGCCACTTTAAGTTTGTCGCCATCTAACTCTGCGGTAATAATTGCTTGTAAGCCTGCAAGAATAGGCATCGTAAAGGTGTAGGTGTCGCCAGAAACAGTATAAGTACCAGTAGCATTGTCTGTTGGATCTGGAGTATATTCAATGCGAGCAGTTGTTGCATTCTCAATAACAATTCTATCGAAATCGACTTCCTCGCCTAGTTCACTAAAAATGTCATCGCTTGTCCAGCTAGTTAAATCGCCGCTTGTAATTTCGGCAGTCTTGCTATACACTTTTATCTCGCTTTGATCGGCTATGCTACTATAATTAAAGGTAGCAGGAAAATCTAAGGTGTCATCATCGTCTTTAGAGCAAGCAGCTAGTAAAAGTACAGCAATACAAAATGTAATAAGTAATTTAATTTTCATTGTATTTAATTTAGGTTAAAAATGTTTTTTATAAAAAATAAAGTTGGCAAAGGTAGGACTAATAGTGTAAAAATAAAACAGTTTTGCCTTTTACTTTGAACTGTTTGATAACGAAAGCAAAGCGGGAATGGTTGCTAGTAAAAGGAAAGGTATGTAAGTTAATGTTTATTTGTTAAATGGAAAAAAAATAGTGTAAGCAGGAAAAGATTGCTGCGTTTGGATAGACTACTAACCAAGTCAAAAAAAACCTCGGAACCTTATAGTATGCTTTAATCTTCAGCAGGAAAAAATCAAGCATCAAACCTCAAAAATCAACAACGTCAGCATATAAAAATTTTTAATTTTTAAATTCTCAATTTTAAATGATTCCCCTCCTAGCGTCCGCATATCAAATTTCAAGAATCAAAAATCAAACCTCCTAAGAAATCCGCCCCCATTCCATCCGAGTGTCGCTTTCCATAGCTTTTAAATAACGTTTAAGCGAATGGTTTTCGGGTTTTTCTAAATGAGGATCTTCTTGTACAATTTCGCTCGCGGCATCACGGGCGATGTATAAAATTTTGCTGTCTTTAGTAATATCAGCCAGTTTCATATTAAGGATGCCGCTTTGTTGTGTGCCTCGCAAATCGCCAGGCCCACGGAGTTTCATATCTACTTCGGCAATTTTAAAACCGTCGGTTGTTTCTACCATTGTGTTCATGCGGGTGCGGGCCTCGCTGCTTAGTTTATAGCCCGTCATTAATATACAGTACGATTGTTCGCCGCCACGTCCTACTCGTCCTCGTAACTGATGCAGTTGTGCCAGCCCAAAACGTTCGGCACTTTCAATCACCATCACCGATGCATTCGGCACATCTACTCCAACCTCAATTACTGTTGTAGCAACCAGTATTTGTGTTTCGCCTTCCTTAAACCGCTGCATCTCAAAATCCTTATCCGACGAATGCATTTGCCCATGTACAATACTCACTTTATATTCGGGCAGCGGAAAAGCACGGGAAATACTTTCGTAGCCATCCTCTAAATTTTTATAATCAAGCGTTTCCGATTCGCCTATTAGTGGGTAAACAATGTAAACCTGTCGTCCTTTAGCAATCTCGTCCCTCATAAACTGAAACAACTGCAAGCGTTTGCTATCAAAAAAATGAAACGTTTTAATCGCCTTCCGTCCAGGCGGTAGCTCGTCAATTACGGAAACTTCCAAATCGCCATAAACCGTCATTGCCAAAGTTCTAGGAATAGGTGTTGCCGTCATTACGAGTATGTGTGGCGGCTGCACATTTTTAGCCCACAGCCTAGCCCTTTGTGCTACGCCAAAACGATGTTGCTCGTCAATCACCACCATCCCCAGGTTTTTAAATTTCACGGTATCCTCAATCAGCGCATGAGTCCCTATCAGGATGTCGGTCATTCCTAGCTCTAACTTTTCGTGTATATTTCTACGCAGCTTCTTCCCCTTAATCGAGCCTACTAGCAAATCAATAGAAACGCCAATATCGCCTAGCATTTTACCAATTCCTTCGTAATGTTGTTGTGCAAGTATTTCGGTAGGAGCCATAATACAAGCCTGAAAGCCGCTATCAATGGCCATGAGGCAAGTCATCAAGGCAACAATAGTTTTACCACTACCCACATCCCCTTGCAGCAGTCGGTTCATGTGCCTGCCCGATAGGGTGTCGCGTCTAATTTCTCGCAGCACTCGTTTTTGGGCATTGGTTAATTCAAAAGGTAGGCGAGTATTAAAAAAGCCAAGAAAATATTCGCCTAGTTCAGGAAAAAGATAGCCTTTATACTTATCCATACGCTGCACTTTGCTTTGTAGCATTCGCATTTGTATAAAAAAGAAATCTTCAAATTTTAGGCGAAACTGTGCTTGCTGAATGAGCTGTTCGTTTTCGGGAAGGTGAATATTTTTGAGGGCATCCCAACGTCCCATTAATTGATAATTTTGGATAAGGGAAGGAGGGAGGTTTTCGGTAACATCGCGAGGGGTAATTTTTTCAAAAAGCATTTTCATCGCTTTGTGAATACCTCTGCTATCGAGTCCTTTATTTTTTAATTTTTCGGTAGAAGGATAAACGGCTTCTAGGCGGTTTTCAAATTGCATTTTTTTATCCTCCACCAATTCTATGTCCGGATGCGAAATGCTAAACTGATTCCTAAACATACGGGGCTTGCCATACACTAGGTATTCGGTGTTGGTTTTGAGGTAGCTTTTCATGTAGCTAATGCCCTTAAACCAAGTTAGATCCATAATGCCTGTGCCATCGCTAAAACTGGCCGTTAGCCTAGTAGTACGTTGTGCCCCTGCGGTTTGAATATTGGTAATTACCCCTCGTAACTGTACGTGCGGCGTGTCGGGGCTAATATCGGCAATGCGGTAGAGTTGTGTTTTATCTACATAGCGAAAAGGGAAATGCGCTAGTAGGTCGCCGAAGGTAAATACTTCTAATTCTTTCTTAAACGACTCCCCCCTTTTTGGGCCAATGCCTTTTAAGTATTCGATGGGACTGTCTAATATATGCGAACGATAACTCACTAATATTTGGTATTGTTTAATGTGGAATAAAGCTAATCATTTTTTAAGAAAAAGCCGAAAAAATTGAGATGTTTATCGACGCAGGTTACATTTTTGCTGCAAGCCAGCCGTTTGGGTTTTAAGCGGCTAACTTGTTGTCACCTATTTTTAGAGCTTAGATAAACACGTCAAACAATGCTGTTTGGGACTTAAATTTAGGAATAAGAGCCAAAAAATAGTTTTTGAAAAAAAAAAAATAATATTTTGGCGTTTTTTTTTCTTTAGGCAGTTAAATCGCAAAAGTGTCAGTTTTAAGGTACAGGCATAAAGATTTGTATTTTTAGATTATTGGTAATTGTGGTTTTTGTAAAAAAAAAGATGCTATGCAAGCTTTCTTTGTGTTGATAACAAATATGTTATGTGTCTAATGAATTGATAACCAAAGGTATAAAGTTTAAGGAAAATCTTTTTAACAGCTTCAAAAAAGACATAAAATATTTGTTTCCGCCTTTAAATACACAATAAAAATTGCAGAAATGGAGTTTTTTGGCACAAAATTCGCACATCTGGTTTTGTTACAGGTAAATAAGCAGCTTTATAAGCAGGTAATTATTATGTTTGTAACATCGTTGGCCTAATAAGTGTTAAAATGATCGATTTTTAAAGCGGAAAAGTTATGATAATGTCATTATTTTCCGTATCTTTGAAACTCAATCGGCACTATAGTGTCAATTGCAACTTTGGCTAGGGCGCTTTTCTTATTTTCATAATTAGTTTTGACCTCTGCAGACTAATCACTTCAGGTGATTTCTGTAGAGGTTTTTCATTTTGTGGAAATTTATTATACATAAAATCATAAAATTGTCAATAAGGCTAAACAAGTTGCACAATCTGTCATGTAATTGCAACCCTTTGTTTGTTTTTTATATTTGTCAATCAAGTGTAATTTTTTATTAAAGCACTTTGCATTGGAAATTGGTTAGTATTTACACTCCTTTTGTTATAAAACACACCATTCTGTTGATATTCGTTCTTGCTGCTGACTAAAAGCACGCTCAACTACAAGCTTCCTGCTTATAGTGTAAATTACAAGTAAAATCTACCTGAATAAAGACACAACGAAAGCCTGCTTTAGAATAAATCTAAGGAAACAGCAAACCTGCTGTAACATTACTACCCTCGTAGTTCGTATTACTGCACATAGATTATAACCGTTCATTTTTTGTTGTATAGCTGCATGTTGCGTCTAATGAGATGATTGCTGCTGGTTTTTGAGGCTAAGGTAAGGGACGGAGAATAAATAGGTGTCCGATTTTGAGGAAATATTTTTGTACTAGACAAGGCGGCAAAATCTGCGTTACGCCTAAGCGTAATAAGGGTTTTTTTCAACGCAGGATAGTGCGAAAAGATGAAGTCAAAACGGACAGTTATTTAGTTTGCGTCCCTAAGTAGCAGAAGAAGGGGGAAGGCAATGACCGTCGAAAGGGGGGGGCGATAGATGATTGATGCTCAGTAATTTATTTTAAAGCTATGTTGAAGAGCAACAAAAAAAAGTGCAAATTAGTAAGTCCATTAAGGATTACTAATTTGCACTTTTAACTAAATAAAAAGCGAAAGCAACATTGATTGATATGATAACAATAATGTAGCTATAAAAAACAAGCTTAGATTAAGTGTACAGCAATTACAAATAATATACGGCACATTAATAGGCAATAAATACTACCTATAGTTCCATCGCTTGCATTTTTTGGCGGTAACGCGCTTTTAAAATTTCGTTTCTTCTTCTAATAGAAGGCTTAGTGAAAGCTTTACGACCTCTTAATTCACGCAATACACCTGAACGCTCGTATTTTTTCTTGTATTTTTTTAGAGCCTTGTCAATAGAATCTGACTCTCTTGCATCAATGATTAACATATCTTAATCGCTTTTATTGGTTAAAATTTATACTAGCTATTTACTAACTAGCGTGCAAAGATACATAAAAAATGTGATATAGGCAATAATTCTTGGGTTTTTAAATGGAACTATCTTTTTTGAAAGACTAAAAGGCAAAACCACTACTAGCACCGCAACGCTGACAAGGTAAAGAAACACCATAAGTACATTTATTACAGTTTTCGCAGTGCCATTCTCGCCAACCTTTACAGTCGTTACACACCTCACAATGCCAAGTATTTCCTTCTTGTACTACTTCATCCCAACAAAAAGAAAACCAATAATCCTCACTACATTCTTCACACTCGTATGCTTCTAATAAATCTTTTAGCGGCACTTTTTCGCAGCCACAAGGCAGTTCGTATTTTTTATTCAGTTGTTTATCTGTCAATTTTTTGTAGGCGTTTATATTGCGAGTAGAACTAGCACATTCTGAAAGCTGCTCGATATTTACTCCATTATAAGGATTTTCGCAATTGGTGCACCCACAACTTTCATCGCAGCCTTCTTTACTTTTCATGCACTTGCACCGTTTACTACTGCAATTGCCTTTGCAAGTACATTTTGTTGTTTTGCTAACAGTTGTTTCTTCCATAGTTGTATTTTTTACGACTGCTTTTGTTTAAAATGGAAAGGTAAATATTTTTTTGCTTAAAAGAAAAAAGCCACCCCTAAAAAATAGAGATGGCATTACAGCTATAAAATTTGTAATAAGGATAGAAAACTTGTTTATACAAGCAATAAATTAGTAGTAGCAGAGGCACTACACTAGCATGGCGCAACAAAGTAAAACCGTCTAAATACCAAGTACCCAATATCTACTCGCTACTCATCCTAAAGATTAAACTCAATTCCTTGTGCCAACGGCAATTCGGTACTGTAGTTAATAGTGTTGGTTTGTCGGCGCATATAAGCTTTCCATGCATCAGAACCCGATTCACGGCCACCGCCTGTTTCTTTTTCACCACCAAATGCACCACCAATTTCTGCACCCGAAGTACCAATGTTTACATTCGCAATCCCACAATCAGATCCTTTATGCGATAAAAACAATTCTGCTTCTCGCAAGTTGGTCGTCATAATGGCCGATGATAAACCTTGAGGTACATCGTTTTGCATGGCAACTGCTTCGTCTATCGTACTGTATTTTAATAAGTACAAAATAGGCGCAAAGGTTTCGTGCTTAACAATATCGTATTGCTCATCGGCTTCAATAATACATGGTTTTACGTAGCAGCCAGATTCATATCCTTCGCCTTCCAAAACACCGCCTTCTACAATAATTCTTGCGCCTGCTTTTTTCGCTTCGGCAATCGTGTTATTGTACATCGCAACAGCATCAGTATCAATTAATGGTCCAACATGACTGTTTGGATCTAATGGATTACCAATGGTTAATTGCGTGTAGGCATTGGCTAATTTTTCTTTAACCTGATCGTAAATGCTATCGTGAATAATTAAACGACGAGTAGACGTACAACGCTGACCACAAGTACCAACTGCACCAAATAAAGCACCAATAATGGTTAATTTTAAATCGGCATTTGGCGTTACAATAATGGCATTGTTGCCCCCTAATTCTAGTAAGCTGCGTCCTAGGCGGCCAGCAACGGTTTGCGCTACAATTTTACCCATACGTGTAGAACCCGTAGCCGAAACCAATGGTACTCTAGTATCGCTAGATAGCATTTCGCCTACTTTATAATCGCCAATTACTAAGCAACAAATTCCTTCAGGAAGGTTGTTTTCTTTTAACACTTCTGCCATAATATTTTGGCAAGCAATAGCGGTTAAAGGTGTTTTTTCTGATGGTTTCCAAACACAAACATCACCACAAACCCAAGCCAATGCGCTGTTCCATGCCCATACAGCTACTGGAAAGTTAAAGGCAGAAATAATACCCACAACGCCTAGCGGATGCCATTGTTCGTACATACGGTGAAGCGGACGTTCGGAGTGAATGGTTAAACCATACAATTGACGAGATAAACCAACTGCAAAATCGCAGATGTCGATCATTTCTTGTACTTCGCCAAATCCTTCCTGTAAACTTTTACCCATCTCATAAGATACCAAACGACCCAATGGATCTTTGTACTTACGCAATTTATCGCCAAACTGACGTACAATTTCACCACGCTGCGGTGCTGGCATCATACGCCAAGTACTAAAAGCAGCCAATGCTTTATCCATTACAGCATCGTAATCTTCGCGAGTAGCAGTACGCACCTTACCAATTAATTGGTTGTCAACAGGTGAATACGACGAAATAACCTCGCCATCGCCAGCACGCCATTCCAATCCTGTGGATACGCCACTGTTTACTTCTTTTAATCCTAATTGAGTGATAAAGCTTTTGCCTACGGCTTCTTCTACGGTTAAAGACATAATATTTTTTTTATGTATTAGCTTAATTAATGGGAGATTTCCCAAATTTGCTGCAAAATTAAGCATAACTAATGACTATTGAAAATTTTAAAAAAATTGCCCCCTAAAAATCGCTAACTAATAATAAATAACAGACAAACACATCCTAGTAAACAGCAGCCTAAAAACCGACAGCGCAGCACCCTAACAATGAGCGTAGCGAATGTTCTAACCACTAAAAAAAACGTCAGCATATCACTGACTACTGGCAGTAAGCGCCAGCGAACGTTCTGACCCCTGACCACTAAAAAAAACAAAGTTAACGAGTGTTAAGCCCCCAATTTAAAGTAACCCTCCATTAAACTTCTGGTATAAATAAGCATCCAACCTTGCATAACCTTCTACGAAGTGCAGCCCCTCTAGCACAATCGTTGTAAGATGCTTGAATAAAGATACCCTCCTACTAACACCTACTAATTTCCAACTGCTAACACCTAATAAAACTAAGGAAATACTGCCATCATACATCCTTCATCCTCCATTTTCTCGTGGAACCAATTTATTTTTTAACCCTAACAATAGAACCCTATCAATAAGGATACCTCTATTGTTTATAAATTTGGGATTATGGCAACGGAAAAGAAAGAAAAAACGCCACTTAAAAATTTAAGCACACGCCAAAAAATGATTTTGGGCGCATTAGGCGCATTAACGCCTTCGCTCATTAACCTGTATGCGGTTGATTTAGTCACCCTATTTAAAGATACAGAAACCCTTACTTGGCCCTACATTGCTGGCTACAGCGTTAGGGTGTTGATATTAATTTTATACGGCTCATTAATCGCCTTTTTTCACAAGGAAGAAAACAGTCCTGTAAAATTATTTCAGCTAGGGGCAGCAGCACCAGCATTAATTACCATTATGCTAGGCATGGGCAAAGCAGATGCCAAACCAAATTTGGATTTTACAAAACAACCGCCTGCTAAACCTATGGTAGCCGCCAGCATTTTTTCGCCTTTAAACGCTAAAAAAGTAGCAGGAAAAAGCGATGTGAATTGGCGCGACATACAAGGAAGTAATGATGTGGAAGTAGAAGAGGAAGGAGAAGAAAAAGTGGTGAACATAAAAGCAAAGGAATTTGCACCACCCCAAGCTTCCTTACTACTACAATTTTGGAAAGGCTTTATTGGACGAAAAATAGAGCAAAACGTATATGCCGTTACCCTACAAAACGACATCGACTGGATAGCCGCCGAACAAGCCTACTTCGACTTTTTGGAGTTACACCCTGATTTTGAAGTGGAGGTATTTGAATCGTATAAGGAAAACGGGGAGTACGTAGTAGTACTAGGAACCAACCTAAGCGAACGGGCAGCACAACAACTAAAACTAGAAGCCGAAATGCAAGGCATAGGAACCGCACAAATTGTAAATTTAAAAGACAAAAAAGTGCTAGAAGGACTGGAATAAAAGCAAAAAAAGTCTAGCAGAAAGTAAAGAAATTCCAGCATAAAGATGCTGTCCAAATAGCTTTATAGAATAGAATTGGGCATGGTAATTCAATGCTCAAATGCGCCCTCTCAATTAATGGGGAATTGTAGTGTAGTTGTACACTTACAGTTCCCCTTTTTTATTTTTGTATGGATGGATAAACGGATGGTAGACTTACTATTTTTTTAAAAAATAGTAAGTCTACGTTCTAAAAAAACGCTAGCATATAAACTGACTACTGACAATGAGCGCCAGCGAATGGTCTGACTACTGACTACTAAAAAGCCCCTTCCACATAAATCTGGTTACTCGTAGGCTGTTTCGCTCCTTGTGTTAATTCCAAGCTAATAGCAAACCCTTTAGGCTGTTTAGCATTGCGTACTTGAAACAAGTTATCTTTATCTGGCTGATAATTAAAAACGCCTAGCGATTCATATTTTCCTCCGTCCACAATTTGCCAAGCCTGGTACTGTTTCCCTCCTGGCGGACTCGGCAACCCGTTCGCATCTAAAAAAACAGTGTGTTTTTGTGTTTCCCAAAAAACGAGGGCATAAGTGTTGGCAAAAGCAGGTGTTCCTTCCAATCTTATTAAGCGGTTATGGGCTTGCCTGATGCCCGCCATGTTATCCTTTTCTCGTTTATAGGCTTGTTTCATTAAGTCATAATCGCCCTTTACTACTTGGTATTTATAAGCCAAATCCTCCTGCGCTGCGCCCTGTTGCGTTTGTTGACTTAAAAAATAAAAATTAGCCAATAGACTTACCGTTAACAACATCAATAAAATAATTCTAAACATTGGGTTTTAGTTTGTTTGCTAGAAAAAGAAGGGCGTAAAATTACTGCTTTTTTTCTAGGGGAGAATGGTATTCGCAAGAGGAAAATAAGGAAATCTGTTTTTATAAAACGTTATAAAGAACGTTTACGAATTTTCTCTACTTCACAAAACTGCAAGCAGACTCCTTATAAGGCTACTACTTGAATACACCCTCTAGTACTTTAAAAAAAAGGAGTATAATTTTAGCACCCTCGTTTGGGTTTCGTGTGGAACCATTTACTACTATAGTAACCGTTTCTTTACTACTACAGCCATTGTTCGAAGTCGCTATCACCTGGTAAGTCGTCGTATATTT
>JAHDBT010000074.1 GCA_020630215.1 Bacteroidota bacterium | reverse complement strand
TAGTAGGACTTAAAAAAGTAGTACAGAAACAGTCCTCGGTATCATTTAAGTCTACTAGGGCATCTCCATCATCATCAATACCATTATCACAAATTTCTTGTGCTTGTAGGAGGGTACAAAAACAAAGTAAAATAAATAGGAGCTGTGTTTTTTGCAGTAAAGCAATAACAAACTTAACGAAAAAAAAAGGATTAAGAGTAAGCATAATTATTAATTTAATTTTTAGGATAATTAAACAATGTTTTAAAACTATTATGCAATATACTTACTCGATGTTGTTTTTTTTGCGATTTTATATGGAGGTTATCGGCCTGTTTTAATGGTAAAATTATTAGAAAAATAAATAAAAAAACCTCCTCAAATGTGATGAAGCATTTGAGGAGGCTCGACTAATTATCCGTTAGATAAATAGGTTAATAGTTTTTTACTAATTTATCTCTGAATCATTAATTTACCAGTATGTAAAGTTGCATTATCGCTAACTACTTGGTAAAAATAAACACCTGCAGGTAATTGTTTTCTTTCTACGGTTACTTGGTCGTTGGTAATTTTTTGCGAGCGCAATTCTTTTCCTGTTAAGTCAAAAATACTTAATTGGTTATTGCTGTTGGTATTTAAGCTTAGGCTGCTTAAATCAATAATTGCTTGTTCGGTAAAAGGATTGGGTTGTACCGTAATTTTTTGTTGTTCTTTTAAACTTTCGCTAATGCCAACCACACCTGTAACATCATAAATTTTAAAAGCATCAAAAGCAGCATCAGTTAATTCTTCTTGATTGGCATCGGCACTAACTTCTACAATCAGCTGCATATTGTCGCTAATGTCTATATAGTCTTCTATTCGGTAATCACTTAAAACCCATCCATTAGTAGGAGTCGTGTAATCGTCTAGTACTGCGGTTTCTGTACCATTACTAATACTTATCGTAAGGTGATCGTTTAGCCCAACACCACTTTGGCTAATACTTACAAAAAAGGACTGGTAGGTAATCCATGCATCGCCATAAGCGGTTAGGTCAAATACGGGCGAGGTAAGGATAGAAGTACCGCCATTTACAAAATCAAAAGTTTGCGAATTCCCTGTTACATAGCATAAGTTGCCATAATCGTTTGGAGCGTCGTTGGCAGGACTAAAAGTAAAGCCACCCAAGCCATATTCAATAGGTACTACTTGTTCCCATATGCCGCCTACAGGTGTACCATCATTTGCTTCCCATTCGTAGTCAAAGAAAAAGTCATCATAATAACCATCATCTAAGCGCATAAATATACTATTGGTATTGCTAAAATCTTTGTATACGTTACCTGTTTGGTGACCCCACGCGCCTGCATATACATTATACTCGCTTGCAAATAAAGACGGAATTTCAAAATTACCAGCATCATCAGTAGTAGCGTTAACTTCCCAATTATACCAAAGTGCACTAACAATTTTTACTTGTGCATTGGGTAAAGGCTGCCAATCTTCTCCTACAATAGTTCCTGTTACGGTATAGCTTTCAAGTGGTATCATTTCAATATCTTGTATCATGACTAGACTATTGCCTAAAAGTACATTGTCAACAACTGTAGTTTCGTAACCTGGGCTATTAACCTCTAAGGTATAAAATCCTGCTTCATATTGCCCAGATACATAAGTGCCAGAAAAATCGCTAGTAGCATTAACACCAGATTCTTGTATGGTAATAAAGGCATTAGGAATCGGATTGCCAGTACTGGCATCCGTTACTTGCCCTTCTAAATAGCAAGCTTGTAAATAAGTAGGGTCTATTACAAACAAGCCTTCTTCCATATCCGAAGCAATAATACGTCCCGAAGGTAAATAAGGATAAACCCCCCAGGAACCATTAAAACCATTACCCGTAAACTCCGAAGAAGTGTCGTAATTACCTACTTCAATTAAATTGTTGGGGTAAGTTGCATCGTGTATCGTAACGCCATCTCTGTAATAGGAGGTAATAACATAGTCGCCTCTAACAAAAGTATTATGCGGAATTACATTTTCGCCTGGGCTTGATTGTACTCGGTCAATTTCTACTACATTGGTAACATCGCTTACATCATAAGCACCTACATAGGCATTGCCAACTTCATCGGTAGTAAATAGGGTTTGTCCGTCGTCAGATAACCAGCAGTTGTGCGAAAAATTATCGGGCGTATTAAAAAAGCCTAGCACTTGCGGATTCATTTTATCCGACATATCTACAATACTTACCCGACCGTCGTTAATTTCTGCCGACCACATCGTATCCCCTCGCACATAGCAATCGTGAATATAGCGTTCGTCGTAGTAGCCAACAATGGGTGGGTTTATTGGATCTTGGTTTAAATCTAAAATAACAGCACCTCCTACACCATAGGTGCTACCTACTAAATAGGCAAAGCCGTTTTCGTCGATAAAAATGTTGTGAGCAGTTGTAAAGCTAAATACACCTCCGCCCGTCCAAATAGTGTGGCTGGCTGTTTCAGGAAGTTCTGATAAGTCGATAATAATTAAACCAGCACCGCCTTGATCGTCAACGGCATAAGCATAATTGCCCCAAGTTTTAATATCACGCCAAAAAGAATAGTTGAGTTCAACGGCATATACCTCTTCCATATTTGCTGGTATGGTAATGTCTACCACCGATATTTTAGTATCTACACATACTAAGGCGTATTCTTGATTGTTAGAAGCGTAGCCCCATATGTCGCTTAGTCCAGCGTCGGGGTAAGAAAATTGGCCTACTAGTGTAGTGTTTAAGCCTGATTGAGCTTTGGTGTTTAAGTTCATACTTACTAATGCAATCAGTATTAGTAAGAATTGGTTAAAGTTTTTCATTTGCTTTGTTAATTTTTATATTGAAATGATTGGTGTAAAAGTGTGATATATAAAACTAAGCAGACTGGATTGTTTGATCTGTTAATGCTAGTAGCTCAAAACTTAAGTTTTGAGTCACTAGTAATTGTAAAACGGGCAAAGATAACAGAAAGTTACAGTTGTTTAAAAAAAGAAGCTACCTTGCATTGCATAGTACTATACACTATAATGCTTTTAAGGATAATATTGTTCCGTTGTTGTTCGTTTTTTTTTATACCGCATTATTTTTTTTGGATAAGAATTTTAACGAAAAAAGATAAATATTGCTTAAAATTGGGCATTGTCGTTCAATTTGCCTATTATCGGCCAATATTTAAGTATTTGGTATTAAGCTTGCGGGTAACTAAAGGATGATATTAAATATCCATAATCATAGTTTAGTTTATTTTTCCTCATTCACTTAAGCAAGTTAGTTTAATAAGAAAGGCTTATTTTGCATAAATAAAATTTCAACAATTTGAATTTTAGAGAACTTAATTTAGATAGAGATATAATTGAAGGATTAGACGCTATGCGTTTTGAAGAAGCAACGCCGATTCAAGAACAAGCTATTCCAATTATTTTAGATAATGAAGATTTAATTGCTTGCGCTCAAACAGGGACGGGAAAAACAGCTGCTTATTTGCTTCCTGTGTTGCATAAAATTGTAACCGAAAATGAGCAGCCACATGTTAATACGATTATTATTGCTCCTACACGAGAACTGGCCAAGCAAATTGATCAGCAGGTAGAGGGTTTTGCTTACTTTGTGCCTGTTAGTTCTTATGCCATTTATGGCGGAGGCGACGGCGTAAGCTTTATGAAAGAAAAACGGGCTTTAACCAAAGGAGCAGACATTATTATCTCTACGCCAGGTAAACTTATTTCGCACTTAAACCTAGGATATGTAAAGCTGCGAAGCTTAAAACATTTAATCCTTGACGAAGCAGATAAGATGCTAGATATGGGCTTTTTTGATGATATTTTACGCATTATAACACACATGCCTGATGATAGGCAAACCATTTTGTTTTCGGCAACAATGCCCGATAAGATGCGGCAGTTGGCCAAAAAAATTATGAAAGAACCTAAGCAAATTAATATTGCACTTTCTAAACCTGCCGAAGGAATTGACCAAAGGGCTTACTCTACTTACAACGACCAAAAAGTGCCGCTTATTAAGCATATTTATGCCAATATGGAGGTAACTAGCTCTATCATTTTTTCCTCTACTAAAAGTAATGTAAAAGTACTAGCTAAAGAACTCGCACGCCAGAAATACAATGTAGGAGAAATTCATTCTGATTTAGACCAAAACGAACGGGAAGAAGTACTGCGTAAATTTAAAAACAAACGCCTTAAAATTTTAGTAGCAACGGATATTGTATCGAGGGGAATTGACGTAGAATCGATTGACTTAATTATTAACTACGATGTGCCTCAAGATGCCGAAGATTATATTCACCGAGTAGGACGTACTGCCCGTGCCGAATCTACGGGTACAGCGATTACCTTTATCAACCCAAAAGACCAACGCCGTTTTAAAAGTATTGAAGACTTAATTGAACGAGTGCTAGATAAAACCCCTTTGCCCGAACATATTGGCGAAGGACCTAAGTACAACCCTGGTAAAGGCGGCGGCGGTTATAGAGGCGGCGGCAATAGAAAAGGCGGCGGAGGCAATAGAAATAGAAAAGGTGGCGGTTACAAAGGCGGCGGCAATCGCAGCAATAAAGGTGGTGGTAATCGCAATAACAAAGGTGGGGGCGGTTATCGTGGCAATAATTCTAACAGAAAAAGAGACTAGAGGATTATAGGTTTTTAATTTTGTAGCGACGCAAAATTTTACGTCCCTACAAAATTAAAAAACAGCCTTTTGTAAGCAAAAAGTACTTACAAAAAGCTGTTTTAATATAGATTTGGTTTTTATTTCCAAATTAAGAACTAGTCCTAGCAATCAGGTTCTAGTGTGTCTTCTACCTCTATGTTTTGGCTTGGATAATCGGTAATTTTATTCGGGCAACCATAGCCTCCTCTATAACACGAACTTAACATAATAGATACAAAAGCCATCATGATAGTAAAACTAGCTGCTTTTTTTACGAAAGAATTTGTTTTCATGTACAATTTTAATTGAATTATTGAATAAAAGTTTACCTTTAAAGTATTCACTAAAGTAGGTAAACATTTTTGTTATTGATAAAAAATATTTAGCTATCCTGATCTTGTATCGCATCATCAAATAGCAGCTCTTGTTGTTGTGGCATTTCGTACTGCGTAATTTTATTGGGGCAACCCGATTTGCGGTGACAAGAACTAAACATCATGCCTACAAAGGCCAAGGTAAGAAAAGTAAATCCTAGTTGTTTAACAAATTGTGAGTTCATTGTATTTATCTAAATTTTTGAATTTTAAATAGTAAAAAGGACCGTAAGTACGTTTAATGAAAAGTGAGAAATAAAATCGCACATAATGGCCGATTTTATTTTTCCACTTTCACTTAGCATATCTTGCATTTACAACACAGACCTATAATAATATAATAAGCGGTAATTAATTCAAACCAACTTATCCTTTAATTAGACACTTTAAACCTAACAAAGTTTAACTGTATTAACAAAATGAAAATCCATTTTATAGCTATCGGAGGCAGCGTAATGCATCAATTGGCCATTGCATTAAAACTTAAAGGTTACGATGTAAGTGGCTCAGACGATGACATTTTTAATCCTGCCAAATCTAACTTACAAAATAACGGTATTTTACCTCCAAAAATTGGCTGGCATCCCGAAAAAATTACTTCGGAAACCAAAGCGGTTATTTTAGGTATGCACGCCAAACCTGATAATCGGGAGCTGCAACAAGCACAAAATTTAGGCATTCCCATTTTTTCTTTTCCCGAATATATTTACGAACAAGCCAAAAATAAAAAACGGGTCGTAATTGGCGGTAGTCATGGTAAAACAACTATTACCTCGATGGTGATGCATGTTTTGCGTTACTTTAAAAAAGATTTTGACTATTTAGTAGGTGCTAAACTTGCAGGTTTCGACCTATCCGTAAAAATAACCAATGATGCGCCAATTATCATCATCGAAGGAGATGAATACTTGTCATCGCCCATACATCGAGTGCCAAAATTTCATTATTATCAGCCCGATGTAGCTTTGCTAAGTGGCATTGCCTGGGATCACATCAATGTATTTCCAACTTTCGAGAACTATGTGTCGCAGTTTGAAATTTTTGTGCAACAACTTTCCTTAAAAAGTGTACTCGTATACAATGAGGAAGATGAAGTTGTAAACCGTCTTGCTAAAAACGCAACTCACTTACGAACCGTTGCTTATCAAACCCCTACACACCATATTGATACGGAATGTACTTATCTTCGTTACAAAAAGGAACAAATACCTTTACAAATTTTTGGGCAACACAACTTACAAAACCTTTCGGGGGCTAGAGAAGTTTGTCAAGAACTCGGTATTAATGCCAACCAATTTTACGAAGCCATTCAATCGTTTAAAGGAGCAGCTCGCCGTTTAGAACTCGTAGAACAGAACGAACATTGTGCCATTTTTAAAGATTTTGCCCATGCACCTTCTAAGGTAACCGCTACTACCAATGCGGTGAAAGAACAACATGCACATCGGCAATTAATTGCTTGTTTTGAATTGCATACATACAGCAGCCTAAACAAAGATTTTTTACCACAATACCAAAATGCCTTACAAGCAGCAGACCTGGCAATTGTGTTTTATAATCAACATACTTTTGATATAAAAAAATTACCCGCCTTATCAACAAAAAAAGTGCAAGAAAGTTTTAAGCATCCCAATTTACAAGTTTTTACCAATGGCGATGAACTTTTAAACTTCTTAAAGCATACAAACTATCATAATACTGATTTATTAATGATGAGTTCTGGTAACTTTGGTGGGGTAAATATCCCAGAGATTGCTAAATTTGCGCTGGCAAACTCGTTAGATAAAAAATTAACAAACAAATAACAAACAACAGATATTACATGCTTAAATTAACTCGCCCAATTGCATTTTTTGATTTAGAAGCTACAGGCTTAGATTTAGCTTCCGACCGTATTGTAGAAGTTAGTGTTTTAAAGATACTACCCGATGGTACAAAGGAATCTTATACGCAACGTGTAAACCCAACTATACCTATACCTGCACAAGCTAGTGCTATACATGGCATATTGGATGAAGATGTGAAAGACATGCCTACTTTTGCCGATATTGCTCAAGATTTACTCGCCTTTATAGACAATTGCGACATGGCAGGATTTAATTCCAATTACTATGATGTGCCTTTGTTAAACGAAGAATTTTTAAGGTTAGAAATTAGCTTTAAAGATGCCAAACGCAGATTTATTGATGTGTACAGAATTTTCCAAAAGCAAGAACCTCGTAACTTAACTGCCGCCTATAAATTTTACTGCGATAAAAACCTAGAAAATGCCCACAGTGCCGAGGCAGATGTGTTGGCAACCTATGAGGTGCTATTAGGACAACTAGAAAAATATGGCGATGCAATTGGCACGAATGTAGCAGAACTAGAAGCGTTTAGTGCTACCGACCATAATTTTGTAGATGCTGGTAGACGTATGGTAAACGATAAAGGCGTGGTGAAGTTTAACTTTGGTAAATTTAAAGGCCAAGCAGTAGAAGACGTACTTACCAGAGAACCACAATACTATAACTGGATTATGAAAAATAATTTTCTTTTAGATACCAAACAAAAACTAAAAGAAATTCGGTTAGCTATGAAGTTTAAATCTTAGTAAATTAAAACTTTGTAGAAGGTATTTTAGTAGTACGTAGAAAGTATATCACTAAACATTCAAAACCAAAATAACGGATTTTGTCAGATAGCATTATATTAATTCCGACCTATAACGAAGCAGGAAATATAGAACGAATGGTAGAAAAGGTGTTTTCTTTAGCCAAAGATTTTCACCTGCTCATCATCGACGATAATTCTCCTGATGGAACGGCAGCTATTGTAAAACGACTCATCAGCACTAAGTATGAAGGTTGTTTGCATATAGAAGAACGCAAAGGAAAACTAGGATTAGGAACCGCCTATATTCACGGATTTAAGTGGGCATTAACACAGCAGTACGAATACATTTTTGAAATGGATGCTGATTTTTCCCACAATCCCGACGACCTTGTGCGCCTATACGATGCCTGCGCTAAGGATGGAGCCGATTTATCTATCGGTTCGAGATATGTAGCAAGGGGAGGGGTAAAAGATTGGCCAACCAATCGTATTTTATTGTCGAAATATGCATCCGTATATGTACGCATTATTACTTGGATGCCCATTAACGATACAACCGCTGGCTTTGTGTGCTACACCCGCGAGGTTTTACAAAGCATCGACTTAGATAAGGTTCGGTTTATTGGGTATGCTTTTCAAATAGAAATGAAATTTGCTGCTTGGCAATTAGGCTTTCAGCTAAAAGAAGTGCCCATTATTTTTAAAGATAGGGAAGTAGGCGTTTCTAAAATGAGTACCAAAATTTTTAAAGAAGCTTTCCTAGGCGTTTTGTATATGCGATGGAATGCGTTTTTTAATTCGTACAAAAAAAAGTAAGTGAAATGAAAAAAATAAATTCCACTAAGCTGTTGTAGCAGACTATGGTATACTACAACATGTTTCTTAATTCGTCCAAGATTTAAAACGGCAAAGTGAAGCGTAGCCGTCTAAATACCCTCTACCAAATACCCAGTACCAAACATGAGCCTTTACGAACTCCTAGAAACAAGTGTCGCACAATACAATCGCCCCAATTTTATTAAAGACGATCCGATTCAAATTCCGCATCAATTTACACTTTTACAAGATGTGGAAATAATGGGTTTTTGGACCGCTGTTTTAGCATGGGGGCAACGTAAAACCATCATTAATAAATGCCAATTGCTGGTGGATTTAATGGACAATGCTCCGTACGATTTTATTTGCAATCACCAAGCAACCGACCTTAAACGCTTCCTCGCATTTAAACACCGCACCTTTAATGCAACTGATACCTTGTACTTTATCGAATTTTTCAAACAATACTACCAAAAAAATGTTAGTTTAGAGACTGCTTTTTCGCAGCATTTAAGCCCAACAGATGAACACGTAGAAAAGGCATTGGTTGGTTTTCATGAATTGTTTTTTTCGCTGCCAGCTTATCCGCAGCGCACCCGCAAACACGTTGCTACACCTGCCCGAAAATCGGCTTGTAAACGCCTAAATATGTTTTTAAGATGGATGGTACGGACAGATAATAATGGGGTAGACCTAGGAGTTTGGAAAAATATTAAACCCGCCCAATTACTTTGCCCCCTAGATGTACACGTTGATAGAGTTGCTCGCAGATATGGACTCATTACCCGAAAACAAAGCGATTTTAAAACGGTACTAGAATTGACCCAAAACCTTCGTAAATTTGATGCCGAAGATCCTGTTAAGTACGATTTTGCTTTGTTTGGAATGGGCGTAATGGGAGACTAAACTTTTAGCTATATGATGATACTTATTTTTTTATTGGCCTTTATTGTAGCCGTTTTTTTATACTTGCGTTTTAACCCGCAATTTGGAGGAAGTGTAACTGCCGAACACAAAGATTATTATGCCGATTCGGAATATTGGGATGGGAAAAAATTTGATAACTTAACCGAAACATCATTCGATATTAATATTCGCCGTTTGCCTAGGTTAATAAAAAATCAGTTTACAAATACTAAAGCACGCCGGCCAAAAAATCCTATTCCAGTAGTAAAGTTTGATGCTGCTACTTTTGAATCGCAGCCCCAAAAACCTAAATTTATTTGGTATGGGCATTCGGTTTTATTATTGCAAATAAATGGTAAAAACCTCCTTATCGATCCAATGTTTGGGGGAGATACTACACCAATAGCTCCTGTTCCATCTAAACGTTTTAGTAGAAACACCCTTGCCATTATTGACGAACTGCCTCCTATTGATGCCATTTTGCTCACACACGATCATTACGACCATTTAGATTACCACAGCATTCAACAATTAAAAACCAAAGTGCACACCTTTTATGTTGCGCTAGGTGTTGCTAGGCACTTAGAACGCTGGGGCATTCCTAATCGTAAAATTACGGAGTTTAATTGGTGGCAGTCCATCACTTTACACAACATTAAAATTACCTTTACCCCTTCCCGCCATTTTTCGGGCAGAGGATTAACCGATAGAGCTAAAACTTTATGGGGCGGATGGGTTTTTGAAAGCCCTCAACATTGCATTTATTGGAGTGGCGACGGAGGGTATGGCAACCATTTTAAAACCATTGCTTCAAAATTTTCTCCCTTCGATTGGGCATTTATAGAGTGTGGACAATACAACGAAAATTGGCATCCTATACATATGTATCCTGAAGAAAGTGTGCAAGCAGCTATAGATGTAAAAGCACCAATCAGCATTCCCGTACATTGGGGCGGTTTTACCTTAGCCCTACATACCTGGAAAGAACCCGTAGAGCGTTTTGTAGCCGCTGCCCAACAAAAAAATATCCGAACTTGTACTCCTCAAATAGGAGAAATTGTAATACTAGGAGAAGAACCAAAAGCTAATAATTGGTATGTGGATTTGGAGTAAATAAGGAGAGCGTTGTAAGTAAGAGTAATTATAGTTGGCAAACCTATTATGTTAAATTACCTTGTGTTACTTCATGTCAATAAACAACGCTATTGGCATCAAATGCGTTTGTTGAAGTAATGTTTGTTCAAAAAAATAGTTAATGATGAAAACAATCATACCTATACTACTTCTTAGCTTAATTACTTGTTATTTTACCGCTTGTGTTGACGAATGCGATCCGCCTATTGATAGACCTGTTCGTTCTATTTTTGTGTGGTTTAATGATTCTGACGGGCTAAATAATATGGAAAGTGTTAGAGGAATTGGAAACAATGCGTTTATTAGCCAAGCCAATAATTCCTTAGCTCAACAGATTTATGAGTTGCCTTTATCACCTAATGAAGATTCGGTAGCGTTTGTTTTTCAAAGAAGTTCGAAAATAGACACCATCGTAGTCACCTATCAGCGAGCTACCCTGTTTCAATCAGATTGGTGTGGTTACCAAATGGTGTATTCCAATTTTGCCTTGCCTTACAGTACCTTTAATCCCGTAATTTGGAATGAGGAAACCAACGAAGACGGTTTTGTAGCCGAAATCGACTTGCGAATTAATCTTTAAAGCTTTAAGAACCTACCAATAAAATCAACACCATAAATACGTACATTATGCCATTTATTCCCTGTAGCGGTTCCTTCAAAAAAAGCCTTGTTTTTCGTTTAATTGTTGCTTGTTTTTCACTGGTTTTATTACTAGGAAATACCTTTAATTTGCAAGCACAAGAGCAAGTAGGTGCCAAAATTATTTATGGCGATACTTTGCCTGTATATGACTATATGCGTAAGGCCGTTGCCATTGATACAACCGTGCAAATAGGTTTTGAAATAACCCAATTTTTACTCAGTATTCTAGCACAAAAACAACCTTTTGGCAATCAGTTAAGAACCAACGAAACAGGTGGTTTTCAGGCGGAGGTTTTTGTTTTGTGGCCACTAAAACATTTTGCGGTAAAAACAGGACTAGGAGTGGGCAATCGCAAATACCAACGTTTATACAATAATATTTACAATTATAATGTCAATGGTGCTTTTACGCAACTGGGCATACGTCGTTATGTAACCAAGCATCCTATTATTTCTTTGTATACAGGCGTAGCTTATGTTACCGCCTTTCATAAAGAAACGGGCGATATAGAAATTAACGACCTTGCCGATTATTGGGAACCCTATGAAGAAGCCTTCGACAATTTTAAAGTTCGCCACGCTTTTGAAATAGAATTGGGTTTCGATATCAGGGCTTCTAAACATATGAAGTTGTCTTTTGGTAGCTGGTTTATGACCATTAACACGCCTAGTGCAATTAAGCATCAGGTGCCTTATATACCCGGTTTTGGTTATGCTAATAATGGATTTAATATGGGAGGGAAGATTGGTTTGTTGTATTATTTGTAGTAATTTTTCGCTTTCGTATTATATAAAAAAAGGGCAGCAACAGTTTTGCGTCTGTTACTACCCGAATTTAAACAACTCCACAATCACTATAAAAACTTTGTGTTTTGTAAGCATAAAAATGCTTAATTCATCACATGCATCCGTTTAGTCGCTACAATTTGCCCATTATCTATGAGCAAATAAAAATACATGCCTGGTTCTAATTTTTCTTCTACCGTTATTTTGCCTATCTTTTTATTAAGCTCGTATTCCACAATTGTTTTACCTGTTAAATCCATAATTACCAACTTAGCAATTTCCGCTTCTATTTGGTAACTAATGGTGGTTTTATCTTTAAACGGATTGGGATAATTTTGGTAGAGTGTTGTTGTAGCATCGTTTCTATCTTGTCCCCAATTATTGGCTTGCAAATTAGTGAAAAGACTGCCACCTAGTAAGCACATACTTATAACTAGGGCTATGGTTAAAGGTGTAAGGTTATTTTTCATTGGATATGGTTTTTCTGTGGTTTTTAGCGATATAGCTTTCTAACACCTTAAAGTTCCTAAAAATAATCCTGCTTTCCAATAACAAATTTTGGCAAATGTTGGATAAAATTGGTCGGTTTTTGCTTGTAAACGACTATAAATCAAGTATCTCTAAGTTGAGTTTATCACTAAGGGACGGAGAATAAATCGGACAGTTATTTCTTTTGCGTCCCTAAATTGGCTTTCTAAAATTAGAAAAATATTTTGCAAAAACCAAGCACCTGCACACTTTTTATGCAAAAAAGAGCTTATTTATGTTTTGGAAGCCTTTTTTACTAGCATATTGCTGCTTTTCTTTATGGCAACAATACCAACAAGAATGTAAGATCTTGAAACAATATTTAATTAATGTTTGATATTTTGGGTCTATTGTTTAAGTTTTTGTAATTTTACGAAACTTAATTAAGCCTAACATAGTTATACTTAACAATTCCATTAAAAACCATTATTCTTGTTCAGCAAGAGGTAGAAAGTGTTTTTGTAGAAGGTAGAAAGACTACTCACTATGTTTGTTTTGTAGGTAGTTGATTCGTTTAGACCGAAAAAAAAATGGAGCTAGTACTTGAATCAAAATCATCCTTATACCTCAAACAAAACGTACCTTCTACAAGCTACTACTTATTTAGCAAATGCAGAATATGTAATAAACCATTATTATTTAAGTTATGATTGAATTTTCTACATCAACAGAAGAAATTGTAAAGGAAGATATTGACCAGCTACTAGATGAATTGCTCGATAGCGGATGTATATTGGTAGTGCATAATGATGAAGTAAATACTTTTGAATGGGTTATTCAATCATTGGTAGAAGTATGTAAGCACTCTGCACAGCAAGCAGAACAATGCGCCATGATTATTCATTTTAAAGGTAAATATGCGGTAAAGGAAGGGGAAGAAGAAAAACTAAAACCCATGAGAGAAGCACTTGTTGACCGTGGCATTGGCGCAACCCTAGAATACTTATAAATTACCCGCTACTATCATTTAAAACTTCAACAAGTTTATTGAATAAGGAATGGTGCAGCAAAGCGAAACCGTCTAAATATAAACAGATCAAACCTTCCCTTATTATTTTAAATCATCGTTACTCATCATGCCTATATTTGCATTAGAGGAAGATAACATTGCTTTTCCACCACCAGAAATGGCCGACCCTGATGGGGTGTTGGCAGTAGGAGGTGATTTATCTCCTAGGCGGTTAATTTTGGCCTATAGCATGGGCATTTTTCCTTGGTACAGCGATGACGAACCCATTGTATGGTGGTCGCCCGACCCACGCAGCGTGATGTTTCCCAAAGATTTGAAAATATCGAAAAGCATGAAACAGGTGCTAAAAAAAGGCACTTTCACCATCACCTTCGACCAAGACTTTAAATCGGTGATTGCTGCTTGTGGTAAAACATACCGCCCCAATCAATTTGGCGGCACTTGGATAACGTCTGAAATGCTTCAAGCCTACTGCCAATTACACGAACTCGGTTTGGCTCACTCCGTAGAAGTTTGGAACGACCAACAAGAATTAGTAGGCGGTTTATACGGTATTGCCCTCGGAAAATGCTTTTTTGGCGAATCCATGTTTACTAGGGTGAGCAATGCTTCTAAAACAGGGTATATTGCCCTCGTACAACAACTCATCGAATGGGATTACCAACTCATCGACTGCCAAGTACACAACAACCATTTAGAAAGCTTAGGCTCCCAAGAAATTCCTAGAAAAACTTTTTTATCGCTATTAGAAAAACACCTGCAACACGAAACTTTACAAAGCAAATGGACGTTTACTAGAAATAGTCGAGCCGTTTACTTAAATTTGGTCTAGTAGTTTGGCCGAAAGTTAAAGGTTAAAAGTTTTTAGTTATAAGTTGTACTTCGTCTTTTACGTATCGTTGTCAGGAGAAAACCAAAAACTCGAAATCTGTAACCTAAAACCACCCACTACCCAGAAAATACCATATCTATCTCATTAAACAAAAACATTATTGCAATGGAAGAAATTAAAAAAACAGTAGAGGATGCAGAAATTGTTAGCGAAACTGCTATCAAAGATGCAACAGAGGAAGTGATTGAAGCAAAGGATAATGCCAGTCCCGAAGAATTTTTAAAATCCTTAACCGATGCAGGTCTTAACCTCATCAGTACCGCCCGAGGACGATTAGATGCCGTAGTAGGCGATTTGGTTGACAAAGGGAAATTATCGGATGAAGACGGTTCGAGCTTGCTCAACAGCCTGTTTGAAGGTGGCGGCAAAATACGAGATAAAATTGGCGAAACGGCTAGTGATGTACGTGGAAAAATCCAAGACCGTATGGATGCGCCTACAGGGAAAGATTTTAAGAAAATGAAAAAACGCATCAAAAAATTAGAGAAAGAAGTAGCCGCATTAAAAGCTATGTTGGCAGAAAAGTAAATTCTTAAAGAAAAAACAACCAACCAATCAAAACGCCATGCTGTAAAATCAGGATGGCGTTTTTATTTTTTTGGAATTGGGGAGAGCAACCGCTTCAACTTAGCGTTTGCTGATTTTAGGTATGCATATCACCTATCACCTGCTACAAAAAAAACTACGGCTGCATTACCTTACTATATTTCGTATTAATAAGTATTTTATCATCGGTTCTAATTTTTAGGCGCATTTCGGCGGTTCCTTTAGCTCGTACCTTGGCTTTAATTACCTCCTTACCCAACTCAATGCAAACAGGTTTTAGCTCGTCAATATGTCCATTTAAAACAATGTTTCCTTTGCGGCCTATTTCTTGGTTATTTAGTAAATCTTGTAGCAAACATTTAGCTTCGTCAAGCTTATCACCTAGTGGAAATTGTAATTTTTCGTTAATCGTTTTTACAAAACTACGGTGCTGCAGCCAATTGGCAACATTTACCAAAACGCTACTCGTATTAATATCAAAATTAAAATCCTTTACATACAGCAATTGTTTCTCTACATCGTAAGTAGGAATTCCTTTAAAGTATATTTTTCCTTTTACCGAGCCGTCTACTTCCAGTTTAGCCACTAGCTTATCGCCACTAGGATAAATTTGTACATCGGTTACTTCAATCTGGTATTGGTCTTTTTTAAAGCTGTGTTGGTAACCTATTAATTCCTTTTGAGCAATTTGCGAAGCCTTTTCGTAGCTCAAGTGCCCAGTCATGTTGATATAAAAATCGTCTTTTAGTTTTTTTAGTTTTTCTAGTTTGGGTAAAAGCGGATCTATTTTTTGCGTTATTTTGTTGCCAATAATTGTTTGTGCTAACACTTGCACCCCAACCGAAATTTTAATGGTATCGTCGTAGGCTTTTAACTCCGAGGCAGCTACGCTAATAGGTTTTAGCTGTAAATAAATGGGCGGGTCGGGCATTAGGCGATGTGGCAATTGCATGTCCGTCCAAATTTTTTCTAGGGGTTGTTTAATGTTTATTTTTTCTCGTATGTTTCTATCTAAATTGGGCAGCAAACGAGGCAACAGTTTTTTGATGCGTTTTTCGGCTAATTTTTTCACCCCAATATTTTGCCCCCAAAGGGTAATTTCTGGATGAGTAACCCAAGTATAATTAATAATTTCTAGGTGGGTAACAGGTTGCCATTCTTCGTTTACGGCAACTTTAGTACGGGCATTTACAATAAGTTCTGCTTCTGTTTCTATGGGGTCTCGTTGGCGTAGTTTTAGCGAATCTCTCCCATATTTTAAGCCTACTTTTATTTTTATGGGCAAACGTGCGTGTACATAATTATTATGTGCATACAATTTAAAATCTCCCCATTTCCAAATTTGTACTTTGTGGTTAATTAGTTTATTGCGTTTGCCAGGTCTAAATTTTCGGTCTTTATGAATCGGATCGCCTGTTACAATATCCGTATTAATTTTTTTTTCAATATCCTGAATAGATAAGGCAATCGGTACATGTAACGTAGAAATATCTTGGTGAGCGTGTTTTTGAAGTGTGCCACCTAAATTAAAAATGGTATAATCTTTATTGTCTTCCGCAACACTCGAAAACTCGGTAGGAGGGGTAGGAGATAATTGCCCTAGGTTAAATTGACAAGCCGTTAGCAAACATACATAGGCAAACAGCAGTAAAAATACCGTTGTTTGCAAGTAACTTTGCCTAAAGGGAAGCTGCCCTTTTTTAAGTAGCATCCGCATAAGTTGATTTGTGTAATGATATAGCTTTTGAAACATAGTTAGCTAAGGAAGCAATTTAGGATATTTGAATTAATTAAAATGTGATAGCCGCCTAATAAAAGTTGTATGGACAAAGCTTGCCCATAAAGTTGACTACAAAATGTGTGCTAGGTTAAATGCTTTTTCTTATGGAAGGATAAATAAGTTTTGAAGTGCTAGTGTGTGTATTGTGTTGTAAGGGCAATGTTTTTTATAACGCAAATTGTGGCTAGATATTATTGTAAGAAGCCATGTTACGTTTACAAATCCTGCCAACTTCGTCTTCTGGTAAGTTTTAAGTCTTGCAGTACTTGCGATTTTACATTTAGTTTAAACGAATAATTTTGGTATGCTCCAACAGGCGAAATGCTAAACGACATTTCCCAGCAATGCAAATCACGGTAAATATCAATGGTTGTACGTGCCATCGAGCGTTTGGTAATATCGTAACCTGTGTTAACTGCTACCCGCCATTTAGGAGTGAGGTTTACACTTCCTCGCAGCCCTATTGTTTGGGTAACGGTTACGGTATCTTGCCCATCTCTTTTAGATTTGTTGAGGCGCAGGTTATAATCTACATTAATATCCCAAGGAATATTCCAGTCCTCATATAAATCTGGAAAATTGTTAATTTCTTCTACTTGTTCTCTAGGAGCGTTGGTATTTGTGTTTCTATCGTTGGCATTAAATTGCCGTACATTTCCGCCGCCGCTGCTATTTCGTCCTTTTTCTGAGCTAAAGCTACTACGCAAACTTACCGATGCCGTTTTAAAACGAGCTAGGCGTTTGTTTTCTTTCCATTCGTAGGTATTCAGTCGGCGGTTGTCATCATCGGTAATGTATGGGTCGAAGGTACTGTTATAGGTAACGTTTATTTTTTTAAACAAGTTCGTTCCTCCATTAATTGTTATGTTCGACATTTTTAAACTATCTGCCAAAAAGTTGTAAGAACTCGATACTTGCAACCTATCAATTAGGTTAATTTTTTTATCAAGCCTAGACGTATCGCTCGCATTTGGGCGTACTTTCATTTGTAGGTTGTTACCAAAGCCATAACTAATAGCCGCCTGCGAACCTTGTGGAGGCGAACCATAAATGCCGCCTTCAAAAATAGAAAAACGAGTGCTATCGGGATGCACATTCCCATTAATGTCTTTTACATATTGGTAGTAATTCCAGGGGTTTTTAGCAAAGTCAGGTCGGGCAGTAAAACCAAGAGTAGGCTTTAGTTCGTGCCTAATGGCTTTTACCTTTCCTTTCTTAAAATTAAACATTCCATATAAAATAGTGCTAAAGTTTACCCCTCCATTAAATCGCATGGCTCGTTTAAAACCCTCGTTTTTAATGGTTTGTATAGTCGTATCTACTGCTACCCCTTCGTCGTCGTAATTAACGGCATAAGCTTTATCAATGGTTTGAAAATACCATGCTTCGCTGTAGTTAATGTTGGGGTTTACGTTAATATATTTTAGTATTCTAAAGTTGGTGCTTAGGGAAGGCGTATGGTTAATACCATATTTTAAATTGTCGAAAATTTCGTTGGTAAACAACAAAGAGTCGGCAATAGATACCCTTGCTTGTGCATCCATATTATAGGCTAAACCAATTTCTTCATACCATTTTTTTTGCCCTATTTGCACCTTTCTTTTAAAAGGCTGAATACGGGTCATGTTTAGTTTAAAGGTGGGAAGGGTAAGGTTCACAATATTGGTATTGGTATTTTGTTCGTGCCTTGCGCCAATAGTATAGTTAAAAGGGGTACCTACCAGTTTTTGGTTATAGTTAATACTAGAGGTAAAGGTATTAGTAAGTACGGTGCTATTGCTAATACCATACTCCTTATTAAAGCCGCTGCTACCAAAACTCACATTGGCTTTAAAGGTGCTATTCGGTCGTGCTTTGGCATCTTGGTTGTGGTTCCATCGAATGAAGAAATTGTCACGCACTTCAAAATCCGGGGTAATGGGATCGCCATCTCTACTACGTCCAAAATCTAGGCTTACCAAGCCGTTGTATTTATAGCGTTTGCGGTAATTGGAGGCGGTGTTTAATCGCCAGCTTCCGTTGGTATAAATATCGCCAGTAATGGCTAAATCAAAAAGGTCGCTTACACCAAAATAATAGCCCCCTCCCTGAAAATAATAACCTCTACGAGGCGAGTAGCCATAACTAGGCAGCAACACGCCCGACGTACGAGTTTTTTGAATAGGGAAAATGCCAAAAGGCAATACGAGTGGTGTAGGCACATCCTCAATAATAAGTTGGGCAGGGCCAGAAACAATCAGTTTATTGGGTACGACCTTTACCTTATCTACTGCAATTTTAAAGTGTGGATGTTCTAAATTACAGGTGGTATAAAAAGCATCTTGTGCAAATAATTCGTCTCGTTCGTTTTTCTTTACACTTTTTCCTCGTAGGTAACCTTCGCCCTCCTGAGTAACAATTTGTGATAAACGTCCTTTTTTAGTTTCAAAATTGTATACAATCTCGTCCGACTCAAAGCTGCGATTGCCTTCCGTAAAAACAGGGCGTTCTACTAAAGTGCCCGTCGAATCAATTCGCCCATTGGCTTTCATTATTTTTGCTTGCTGATCGAGTACAATTTGGGCCGCCGACAATTTTATTTTATCTTGACTAACACTTGCTTTGCCATATAGGTATATTTTTTGATTAACAATATCGTAGATGATAGAGTCTTTAGCATCGTAATTTACACTTTCGTCTAAAGCTCCTTCTGCAATATTTAAAGGGATTTCTTCTACCTCAACTACTGTAGAATCAGGGTTTTGGGTATTAATAGAATCGGCAATACTGCTAGAACCAGCACCTTCGGTAATAGGATTGTCACTAGGCACAATACTATCACACAAAGCATAATCCTTGCCTGTAAAATGGGGCAGAAGAGCCTCGGCACTAGTCAAGCTAAAGGCTATGCAGCCAATTAATACGATATATATGGTTGTAACAAGTCGCAAAAATCTATTCTTATTATTATTTTTGTGAATTCTTAGTGAAAAGGGATAAGTAATAATGATCCATTTTATTTATTCTCCATCCCTTAGTAAATATTATTTTTCGATTACTCAAACAATAGTAAAACTGTTTAAATTAG
>JAHDBT010000073.1 GCA_020630215.1 Bacteroidota bacterium | reverse complement strand
CCTTGAAAAATATAATTAAATTTCTTGGTGGACTTTATTTTTTTCATTTCACTAAATACACCCAAAGCAGTATTGTTTAGCATAAATTAAATTGCACTATTTCTCAAAATACTTAAGATTAATTACAAAATCTGACTTCCTAATCTTTACAAATTTACAAATTCGCCTTCGAAAAAAGAGGCCTCAATTTTTAATTATACTTTCAAATGACGGATATAAGTAAGAAAAAAAGAGTAGGCTTTACGGTTAAAAACAAGAGTACTTATTGTTAAATACTAGTAAAAACAACGCAAAAAGCCTTGTTCAATAACATTTTTTGTTATTGAACAAGGCTTAATTCATGAAAAACAAATCGCTATATTAGGACTTTATTCTGACTTAGGTTTCACTTTATTTAGGCTTTTGGTTTTACCAAACCACTCTATAGACTTTGCGTTATAGGCCAATGCGGCTTCGTCGGCACTGGGGTAAGTACCTAAATAAAAGGCTTGTTTTCCTTTAAATATAATTGCCTGAAAGTTTCCGCTAGGCAATTTATACACCCCCCTATACTGCCCTTCCGAGTTACTATAGTTTGGTGTGTTACGTACAATATGCGACCAAGTGGCCCAAATAATATTGTCGGTACGACAATCGAGGCGGTTACCATTTTTAAATGTTACCGACAAGCGTTTATCCGATTCGGGCTTAGGCACTAAATGTTCGGCAATATACCGGTGCAAATAGATGGTTACATTTTTATAAGTTTTATCGGGTCTCCGAAAGTTTTTTTGAAAAAAGGCATAGCCATGCGAATGAATTCGCAACCTTTTGATAAATTCAATGGTAGTTAAATAAGGATTCTGCGAAATCAAATTATAAGCATCTTCCGAAACAATGACCGTTTCCTCTGTGTTTTTAAGCTGTAATCTATAAAGCATAAATATTTTTTTACGTGTTGCGTCAAATAAAAAGGGTCAAAACACAGCTTTGGTAATAAGCAATACTCTCCTGGGTCATTTTTGTTTTTACACAAAAATAACAAAATATAGCCTCAACAAACAGGGTTAAAGTTTGAAGAAATAAAAATTCTATTTTTTAGGGATAACGAATTATTAATACCAACAATAAAATTATTTACATTTTAATATACATATACACGCATACCAATGTTTAGCACCGTTAAAAAACAGGGCACATCTGATGTAAACCACTAGTAATCAATTGACTACAAACAATAAGTTAGTCAATTAATATTGTTGGCGTTTTAATTCTTTAGCTATAGGAATAAGTAAGGGGGAAATAAAGTGTAAATATACAACAATTTAGCTAAATAAGAACTCAATATCGGTTGCGGTAAGGTTTTTAATAAAACTCTTTTCGGTTGATATTATATCTTTAGCTAATGCACGTTTCTTAGTTTGGAGTTTTAGTATTTTTTCTTCTACCGTACCTTTGCAAATCATTTTGTAAGCAAACACTTTTTTTGTTTGCCCAATTCGGTGCGAACGGTCAACGGCTTGTTGTTCTACGGCAGGATTCCACCAAGGGTCTACTATATAAACGTAATCGGCGGCAGTAAGGTTTAAACCAAAGCCCCCAGCTTTTAAACTAATTAAAAATACTCGACACGATTCTGACTCTTGAAAGCGGTTTACGGCAGATTGTCTAGCTTTAGGGGTCATCGAGCCATCGAGGTATTCATAATCTATTTGGTGATGTTCTAAGGCTTCTCGCACCAATTTTAACATTCCTAAAAATTGTGAAAAGATGAGTATTTTATGATTTCCTGTTTTTTCGGTTATATTTTTCACCAATTCTTTTAGCTTCACCGATTCGTTGCCATAGTCTTCTGGGTCTTTTAAAATAGCAGGGGAGTCACAAATTTGGCGTAATTTCATGAGTCCTTCTAATATATACACTCCTGCCCTATTAATACCATCTTCTTCTATTCGTTCTAAAATTTTATGGCGATAGCTTTCTCTAAAGGCATCATATACTTTTCGTTGCCGTGCTTCCATTTCACAAAATAAAACAATTTCTGTTTTAGGAGGCAATTCGTGTGCTACGAGTTCTTTGGTTCTTCTTAGTAAAAAAGGAAAAATAATTTTCTTTAATTCATTTACTTTATTCGGATCGCTAAATTTATCAATAGGATTGGCAAACTCCTCTTTAAAAAATTCTCGGCTACCCAACATGCCTGGATTTAAAAAATTAAATTGTGCATATAAGTCATAAATATTATTTTCGATAGGTGTGCCAGTTAATGCCAATCTATTTTTAGCATTTAATAAACAAACCGCTTTATATCTTTTGGTAGAAGGGTTTTTAATAGATTGAGATTCGTCGAGGATTACATAATTAAATACAAACTTATTGAATATTTCAATATCTGATGCTAGTGTACCATAGGAAGTAATAACAATATCATATTTTTCAAACTCATCTATTTTATGTCGTATTCTACCTGTTCCATGATGTCGATGAATGGTTAAGTCGGTACAAAATTTATTTACCTCTGCTTCCCAGTTAAAAATTAAAGAGGTAGGCACTACCACTAGGTTAACGGTTTGCCCATGCTTTTTTTTAAGTGCCGATAAAAAGGTTAATACTTGTAGGGTTTTACCCAACCCCATATCGTCAGCTAAACAACCGCCCCATCCAAATTCGTCTAAAAAATTAAACCAATTAAATCCTTCTTTTTGGTAGGGTCTTAAATCTGCGTTTACACTTTCAGGAAGTATTACCTGCTTAATTTCATCAAAGCTTTTAAGTTTCTCTTTTTTCTGTCTTAATTCTAGTAAAATATCATCCTCATTAATTTGGTCATACAATTCATCTACTAGCGAAAAATGAACTTTAGAAACCCTTAAATTTCCGCTTTTAATATTTCCCATTTTAAAAAGCGTAGCATACTTTTTAATCCATTGTTCTGGTAACAATCCTTTTTTACCATCGCTCAAACGCACAAACTTTTCTTTTCGCACTAGGGCTTTTTGCACTTCTTTTAAAGAAATCGATTCTTCTCCAAATTGGATTTCAGCTTTAATATCAAACCAATCAATTCCCGAACTCACCTTAAAATCAATAGTAGGCTTATGCATACTGTATTGGAAATTAGAGAGTTCCTTAAAACCAAAAACTTCTATTTGTTTTTCTTGTAGTTGCTCATAAAAACCTAAAAACCAGGCATTGTACATCACATCATCGTACATTAGGTAATAAAAAATACCATCGGTATCGAGTACTTGTTCTGGAAAACCAGGATGTAATGATTGAATAAATTCTGCAAATTTTTGTTCTGCGTCCTTGTCTCTTTTTACGCTAATTAATTTATTTTCTTCTTCAAAAATCAGTTCCGTTCCTTCATCTAACTCTTGTTGTTTTTCGCCATAAATAACAATCGGTTGTATCATCATAAACTCTTCCGACTCCTTTAAGTATACTTGAAACACAGGGCTTACTATTTTCTCTTCTAGGGCTATATTTATTTCATCATTAAAAGAGTATTTACTTTTTAGCGGTAAAATTACATTGGTTAACAAGGTAGGAAAAGCAGTTTGCCGAACTTTTATATGTGGCGTTTTAACAAACAATTCTAGCATTTCGGTATCGCCATTACTGTCGAGTAGATAGAGGGTTTCATCGCTCAATAAAATATATTTATTTATCATTTTTGCCTCTCTCAGCCTAAGTTGCTTCCCCTTTATTTTTATATAGGCAGTTAGTTCTACAAACTCGTCTTCTTTTTTTAAATCAAAATGCAGTTTTGCTTTTTCTAGGTCAATATTTAAGGAAAATAAATTTCTAGTCGAAAAGTTTTTATTAATATCTTTAATGCCGTAAACAATTTTATCTTGCAAAAGCGAGAAAAATAATTTTGTTTTTTCTAGCAAATAAGGATTTAATACGGCATTTGCTTTTGAATTGTTGCTTTCTGAGTTTACAAAATACCCTCCCCCATTGTTCCAAGTATAATTAACTTTTGCTTTTGCTACTGTTCTAGCAAATTCGCCAATATTTCGCCACGACAATTCCTTACTGAGTTCAATAAGTTGTACATCGTTGGCATCTATAACTGGCACTTTTTGTAAATCGCCAGCACCATTTGCATTTATTAAGGGAGAAATTTGTGCGGTTAGTTCTGTTTCTTCGGCATTTAGTTTACCTACAATAGGAATAAGTTCGAAGCCAGGGAGGTGATTGCGTTTCCAAAAATCGAAAGCGTAAGCCAACCCATATTTAGCAACTGCCTTTTCTTTTTTCTTTGTTTGAACTTGTTTTTGTGCAGCAGCAGGAATAACCAATACCCTATCTTTAGGAGCAATGCTTTTGTATTTTTTGCCCCACTTTTTAAGCTCTCCAACCTTTAAAATACTTTTGTCTAAAATAATTAACTCGGGAAACTTTTTGCCCATTTTAAAATCAAACTTATTCTCTAAGTTATCTGCCAACCCAAAGCCATAAGGGGCTAGCAATTTTTCTTTGTACTCATCCCAATCTTGCATTAATTCAAATGCATTTTCGCCCATTTTTTCCGATAACTGTATTAATAAAACGGCTCTATGAATACACAAATCATCAATATGTTGTTCGCAAGTACAGGTAGTCGTAATTTCATTGTAAGCTCGTTTATGTGCGCTAACCTTAAAGGTATCTTCTTTATAATCAATCGTCGCTGTCGCTGTTCGGTTATTATTTGTTTCAATATCAAAGTCTATCGACTTAGCAATTTGTTGTGCAGTACTCCAATCAGTAGGACTTAATTTTTCCATCATTACCCACTCATCAATCGCATCCATTTTTAGCTTACCATCCTTTTTTATAGGAGCCACAGTAGGTTCCAAAACGCCTAGCCGTTTTTCTAAAGCTAGTAAAGCAGCTACTTCGTGCTTGCACATATTACCCCAATCATAAGGGCAAGAACATTCGGCTTTTATTGCCTCATAATCATCAAAATTATGAATACTTACCTGATAATCAGCATCATAATAAAATTCACTTTCAACATTGTAGACAGCTTTTTTTTCTGTTGCTTCAAAGTTAAGTAGTTGACAACCTCCCATATTAAAAAGCCGCTTACCTTGGTTTCGGCTTGTCCCTTTTACACGTCGTCGAATGTATGATTGAATAACTGGATTCTCTGAATTAATTTTCTTGGCCACTTTAATAAATTTCGTACAGAACTTAAAATCATTTATTAGCCAAATATTATTACATTTAGACTAATCCGCAAAGTTAACAATTTTGGGGCGAATAAATGGGGTCATTTGGGTTTTATTTAAAACTTTTGTTAACAGCCTCTTAATCTCACCCAAGTGAATGAGCAATCAAATCCCTATTACCTATACTTATAATAGCTTGCTACAATAAGCTATTGTCTTTAAACAACTGTTTTAGTTCAGCCTCATTTGTTGGTCGCCCTACAATTTTATGTTCTTTGTTTAAAAAAAATACCATCGGTGTACCATATACGTAGTAATCGTTGGCTGCTTTTCCTTTCCACCCTTTATAATCGCAGCTATTTATCCAAATATCATACCCTCCTTCTTTTCTAGCTTTTAGCCATTCTGTTGCTTCCTCATCAATAGAAACCGCAATAACCTCAAACTGTTTAGCTTCGTTTTGTGCTTGGTATAAATCCTTAACTACGGGCATTAGTTCTTCACAATGCTCGCACCAACTGGCCCAAAAAAACACGATTTTATAAGGCGTATCAATACCATATAAACTGGTTTGCTCGGCATTTACCAAATCAATATCTGGCACAATATTACCGACTTTAAAATTTTTAAGATTTGCCAATTTATTTTTCAGGTAATCTTCTTTATCAGGGCTTTCACATCCCTCTGCCAGCAAATAATTATCTGCGATATACATCATTGCACCTTCAAAGCCTAGCCCGTAAAACCCATTTAGTAAATACTCCAATATATAATTGTACATCTTCGGATTTACCTTGGCTTTGCCTAATAATTCATCGGTTGCTATTTTAAATGCCGCTTCTTGTTCGGCTGGCGAACCTTCGGGCAATGCATATAAACTTAAATAATTAATAACCGTTTTAGGCACTAAGTCGCTGTTTAATAAAACGGTATCTTTAAAGTTGAGGTGCTCGAAAAAGTGTTTTTTAATATGCGCCATTTTTTCCCGTTCTCCCAAAGTTGGGTCCACTTCGGGCGACTGATTAAAAAGGGCATAACGCACTGTATAGGCATTTGGGTGTTCTTCTTTTAGCCCTTGTAAATAAGCTTGTTGTTCTTGTTGCACAATATTAAAAGCATGAACGGCATCTTCGTAATCTTTGCTATCTTTAGGACTATTGGCTAGCATCTGCAACAAAAATGCTTTGCGGTATTCGCTTTGAGAATAGTTATTGGTAAAGTTGTAAAACAATTGATTTTCTAAGGATTCTTTGATGGCAATACTGTCTTCCTCCTCGTTAATAGAAATGGTTTCTATGTCGATGTTTTCAAAATTATAGATAAGGTACAATAGTCTTTCTTTACCATAAGAAAGCTGATACATACCTGGCTGTATAGTGTTTTTAATATCAAAAATAGCTTGCCCGTTTTTGTTAATTGTGGTCGAATCTTCTAGGAAAAATTCTTCGCCACTTACTGCTATTAAATAAACAGATTCTCCAGGAGTTACACCATCTAATTTAGCTTTAATGGAGTAGCCGCTGCTTTCGCCTGCTGTAGCGGTAGCTTTATTTTTAGATTCGGATTTATTTTCTTGGCAGGCGGTTGCGCCTAGTAGTAGCAATAGAAAAAGGTATAGTATAGGTTGGTTCATAATAGATATTAGCTTGTTTTTTTTAGTGGTAGGAGGGGGTAAATTATTAGGAGTGCTGTTACTACTCAGCAGTTACCGTCTTTTTTTTGAATATCGAATATCGAACACTTAATATCGAAAGAGGAAGTGAAGGATATTTATTATTCGATATTCAAAAAAGCAATTAAAAGGGATGCGGAATAGTAACGAAGTGCTTTTTAATTTGAGGATTAAAAGTTATGGGTTTAAGGTAAGCTTAAACCCATAACTTTTTTTAATTGTTGAGCAAACTACTCAAAAACCCCTTCCAAATCAGTGCTATGTTCCACATCAATTAACACATACCCCTTACCAGCATTATAATAAGTATAATGAATAATAAATGGAGCTTCTAAATACTTAATGATGTAAGAGTAACGCACTAAAGATTTACCACCTTTTTGCTCTCGCACCATATCTGTACCTAGGGCTTTGCCCATTACTTTTTGGTTTTCTTTAACTGCCGTTGCTAGGGTTTTAAGCTTTTTTGCTAAGGCAGTATTCTTCGGAAATATCATGCTGTTCAGCATCTTGATAGCACCTTGGTCTTCGCCTTTAGCAAAATAATTGTTTATTTCATCGGCAGCACGATTAGCTTCGTCGGCTGTTTTAAAAGTTTTTTGTGCTAGTAAATTAGCACTCAAAATTAAACACATTATGCTTACAATAATTAATCTCATTGTTTATTTTATTTATTGAAAAGAATCGTTTACAATTTACAAACACTCCTACCACAAAAACTATTCTACTTTTATATGAATGCTAAACTTTCCTTTTCCATTAAAAGCACGCACCATTAAATAATAAGTCCCTGCTTCTAAATTATTAAACTGTATTTGCTCATTACTATTATCGCTAATAGCACGAGCATCGTAATTATTTTCGTTAGGAATTTCGTCTTTTTTGAGGTATAAATCATAATCTGCACTTTTCAATTGGCTGCTCATTTCTATAGTTAAATTGCCACCCAAATGTAGTTGATACACTTTTAAATCTCCTTTATGGTCTAATTCACCCGTAACATTACCTTGCATTACTACGGGTATCACATTGTCTAGTTGCTTGTATTTTTCTGCTGAGGGGGCGGTTGGAAAAATCGCTTGACCGTCCTCATCACAAGGCAATAATTCTACTGCCTTTTGAACGGCTCTTAGCGCATTTACTTTGCCATGCCCAAACCATTCCGAATGTCCATCCTTATCGTAGCTGCCTTTGTTGTGTCCTAGTAAAATGTCTTTATCAGCATCTAGAATTTTGTCGGTTGTTTCTACTAAAACTGCTCGAACTTGCTTGGCACTTAAATGTGGATTTATAGACAATACCAATGCCGCCACCCCTGCTACAACAGGCGCAGCACTGGATGTACCTCCAAACTGTGTGGTGTAGCGATTATTAGGTGAAAAATTTTGTCCTACTTTAAAATTATCGGTTGTACAAACACCTCGTCCTGGCAATTTCACGCTGTAATCTAAGGGGTGATAATTATTACTCGGCGCACATATTGTTATTTCTTTTCCCCAATTGCTATAGGCGGCTTTGGTGTTTAAACTAGTAGAGGCTGCTACGGTAATAATATCGGGATGTGTGGCATCGCCATTCCATATCGGATCGGTATGTCGGTAAATACGGTCGCCAGCAATATACTCTACACCGCCTTGGTTTTTTAAATCTTTTAGGGGGGCATTGTAATTATGGGCGGCAAAAATAATTACACAACCTTTTCCTCTAGGTCCGCCTTTTTGGGTTAATTCTTTTATTTTATCGTACACCAATTGATGTAAAGGGGCGTAAACAGGAGGTGGTCCCCAGCTACAAGAAATTACATCGGCATATTTTCCTACGTAATCAAAAATATCGTATAACAAATCAGGATCAGCACCAAAAGGAATACGAACAGGCATAAAGGCGCAATTAGGTGCTACGCCTACTACCCCTACTCCATTTGCTTCGGCAATAGCAACGCCAGCGCAAGGTGTACCATGAAAATCGTTGGGTCCAGGAGTAGGATTGTGGTTACCATCTACAAAATCTCTAGGAAAAACGACTTTACCAGGTCCTTGTAAATCGGGATGCGATAAGTCGAAACCATCATCGAGAACAGCTACTACAATTTTGCGGTCGCCCATTGTAATATCCCATGCTTCGGCGGCTTGTATGTCTGCGCCAGGGGCTAATTCGGGAGCAGGCTCGCTGTGTAAATGCCATTGTTCAGGAAATTTTTCGTCGGCAGGAATAAATGCAGAGGGTGTGTATCGACTAATTAAATTGGGTTCGGCATATCGCACAGCATTTCGCTCGGCCAATTCGTTGGCTATTTTAATAGGATTGCGTTTAGAAGATGCGGTAACTTGTAGCAAATACACCTTTTTACCATAAGTTCGCACATAGCGCAAACCGTATTCTTTCATCATTTTTTCGATGTAGGCAACACCAATATTGCGTTTAAAACTAACGGTAATGCGGTCGGTAAGATAATAACGAGTAAAATGTGTATTGGCAGGTTTATAAGCATGATGACATACCAAACTTAACCCCTCTCGCAAGGTGTGCATAATAAGTTCGAGTTTGCTCTCATCTACTTTTAAACGATACACCTCATTAAAAACATGCTTAACGTGCAGCACGCCGTCAATCTTTTTAATTAATTCCAAACTGTTATCATTGTATAAATAGACTGATAAACAATCTCGTTCTTTTTCTAGGGCAATTTTTTTTTGGTTTTGCCATAAATAAGCACCTATATCTAAATTAGTTTTTTTTCCTTTACTAGCCATGTAGTACTACTTTTTGTTTGTGGGTTTAGTAACGGTAAAAAAATAACTTCCTGATTTCTACTTGATCTTTTGCACTTATCCAGCGTTGCAAATACTCACCGTAGCTTTTAATAGCCGCAAGCGGTTCTCTTTGCTTAAATATCCAAAGGGATATTTATTTTGCTATCGCAAAAAACGCACGTTCATAGCTGCGTTTTGCGCCTTGTCTAAGTACAAAATCTCTGCGTATAAATCTGGAACTTATTTTTCAACCGTTACTATTTGATAATGTTTATCCAAATTAGTACGCATATTTTCCTGCTTTTATTGTTTTTGGCTCTAAAAGTTGATGTTATTTCTTCTTAAAATAACAGTACTCCCAGTCCAATTTTAAACTTCAATACCTGATGTACATGAACTCTATCATAAAAAGTGTTGTCAGGTCTTTGATAAGAAATGCCATATTTTAACAAAGGAAGTCTTGCCGTCCATCTAGGCGGAATTCCTATGTGTACAGCCATATCTAATACCAAACGATTGCCTATTATTCTTTGATCGCCAAAAGCAATTGCTAAATGCCAAAAGCTATTTTTAAATATAACAGGATCTTCATCTAAGTTGTAGTAATCTTCCTCATCAATATCTTCTCCTAATAAATTGAGTCTCGATAAATCTACTTGTAAATAGCTCCCCAAAGGGGCAAGGCCTGAATAGTATTTCCTATAACCAAAGCATAGCATATTTCCTTTATAACTAGCTTTAACACCGTTATCATAAATAACACCTCCGTAAAACAAATCAAAAGTGCCTTTAAAGTTTTGGTAGCCTAACATTAATTCAGTGCGTCGCCCTGATACAAAATTATAATTTAAATAACGAACGCCTAATAATCTACTGTCACTACCTTTATTATATACAATCTCTCTATCTATGTAACCAGCAAAATAACCAGATGCAAACTCTGCCTTTATATAATGCCGTTTACCTTGATAGCCACTCACTTGCGCTTGCATTGCATTACCCCAAAATAACATTAGAATAAGACAAACATATAAAATTTCGATTTTTCTAGGAATTAATCGCATAGGTATTATTTGGGGTTGTGTTATTTTTCGCTAAATAAGTAGTTGGACAAAAATAATCGTCATTATTAAGCGAGCTATTTTTTTGTTAGATATGAACGTGCGTTTTTTGCGATAGCAAAATAAATATCCCTTTGGATATTTATTTTACTGCGTAAAAATCGCACGCTCCTATTTTGCGCCTTGTCTATTAGAAAATCTCTTTGCGGAAATTTGTAATTTTTTTTTTTACCATCCCTAAGACAGGCTAAAGTACAAAAATCTGATTCCAAAAACAAGTAATAAAACACCAATAATACGATATAAATATTGAAAATGTTTAACCTGCAAAAATGGTTTGATTTTATGAGCAAAAATGGCTTTTAGAGAGTCTGTTGTAAGAATACCAAGCAAAGCACCTGTAAGATAAATGGCTAAAATGTAAGTATAGCCATAGGTTGTAGCCGCATTAGCAATAATTCCTAACCAAACTAAAAACACAAATGGATTAACAAAGTTTACCAAAAAACCTTTCGCAAAAAAACCTACGTAATCGGAGCTGCTAAGGCTCAAATTAATTTCTTGTGTTTGTGGAGGGCGCAAAAGGTAATTTAAACCAAATCCAATAAGAATAAAGGCCCCTAATAAACCAATAATCACTTGATTTTCTCTAGTATTAAAAAAGGAAGCCGCACCAAAAGAGCAAAGTAATACACAAATAATATCACTAATAAAAATACCCAAAGCAACTGCTAATCCAGATTTATAATTGTATTGCAGGGTACTTTGCAATAATGTAAAAAATACGGGACCAACCAAAATAATAAGTGCTAACCCTACTAAGTAGCCTTTTAAAAATACCATTGTTTTTTGTTTCTGTAAAAGTAGAAATAGTTTTTGGTTAGTGATAATAAAAAACAAACATTTTATGGTAATTTAAAACAAGTAGCCTATTTTTGAAAAGCACCAATCAACTCATCAATTTCCTCATGGGTATTAAATGCGTGCAAACAAATACGAATGCGCTCCTTTCCTTTTGCCACCGTAGGCGATATAATTGGCCGCACATCGAAACCTGCATTTTGTATTTGCAAGGCCAACTGCCGTACAGCTGTATTGCCACTCACCACAATACCCTGTATAGGCGTATTGCTTGTTAACAAACCCAATCCTAGTAATTTTAATGCTTGTGCTTGCTGTTTAAAGTAAGCAATTAATTGTTGCAATTGCCCAATAAGATGCGGACTTTGGGCAAGTAACTCATAGGCCGTTTGTATAGCTATTACATTATAAATAGTAGGGGCAGTTGTAAAGATAAAAGTACGGCAAAAATTAATAAGGTATTCCCGTAAAACTTGGGGACCAACAACCGCTGCACCCTGTACGCCCAAAGCTTTTCCAAAGGTATGAATTCTAGCAAAAACTTCTTCTTCTAAACCCATTGCCTGTACTAAACCCTCTCCCTTTTTTCCTAGTACGCCTGTTGCATGTGCTTCATCTACGATGATGTTTAAGGGATGTTTTTTTGCTAGGCTTACAAAGTCGGCTAAGGGAGCAATTGTTCCATTCATAGAATAGACAGATTCTATTGATAACCAGCAATTTCCACTAGCTAATTTTAATTGACGCTTTAAGTCGTTTACATCATTATGTTTAAAGGAAATAGCAGTTGCTTTACTCAATTTCAATCCATCCAAAGTAGAGGCATGGGATAACTCATCGTAAAAAATAGTGTCTCCTTTTCGAGCTAAAGTAGGGTAAATGCCAGCATTGGCATCATAGCCCGAATTAAAGAGCAGTGCCGCTTCGGTTTTATGAAAATTGGCAATTTGTTTTTCGAGTGTTTCTATCTCTATATAATTACCTGTTAGCAACCTAGAACCCGTTGCCCCTACCCTACTTTTTTGCACTTGTTTTTGCAAGGCTAATTGAATACTATTTTGTAGCCTTTCCTCCTTAGCAAAACCTAAATAATCATTAGAGCAAAAATCTACTAATCCCGTTTCTATTTTTAAACTGCGGAAAGCATTATTTGCTCGTTTTTTATCCAGAATTTTTTGTAAATGTTCGTTTATTTTTTTGTTCATAGTTTCTCTTTCACTTCGCTATATATTATAAGTTTTCTTAGTTATTAGCCAAACAACAAATTTAATTAGTTTATGCAGGATAGCCAATTAAATGGGATTATTATACGTAGTATTTTTTTGTCACTAACAAATTCACTTTTTATTACAAATAACAATGCCACAAAAATGACAAAAGTTTGTTCAAGCTTTCCAGCTTTTTTCTTATCTTCGTTTTCAAACAAGTAGTTCCAATGGCATTAGCAATTAACATTGTTTGGTTAAAAAACGATTTACGACTTCGTGATCATGCTCCTTTGTATTACGCAATACAGGAGGGCTTGCCATTACTTGTTTGTTATTTTTTTGAACCTTCAACAAAAGCAGCCACTACTTATAGTCAACGGCAATGGTATTTTGCCCACCAACTGTTACAGCAATTACAAACACAACTCGCCGATTATAAAATTCCACTTTATGTTTTTCATGAAGAAGCCTTTACTTTTTTTCAACAAATAAGTCAATACTACTCCATTAATGGCATTTTTTCTTATGAAGAAATAGGACTCCCTAGCACTAAAAAACGCAACGAATCTATTCACCGATTTTGCCAAGATACAAACATACTTTGGCGCACTTTCCCCAAAGAAGGACTACAACATAACTTAGCATCAGAAGCACAAAAAAATTGGAAAAAATACTGGTTACACTATGTACGACAACATCCCGACACGGTTGATTTGTCGAAAGCAATTCCGCTAAAATTATCTATGCAAAGTATTAAACCTTTATTGCTAAAAAAATCAGTAAAAATAAAAAAACCAACTAAAATTGATGATATTTTGTGGCAATACGATCAAATAGATGTTGCTACTTTATTGGAAGATTTTTTATTATCGAATGAGGTAAAAGCCAAGGATAAAAAAGATAAACATTTGGCAGATTGGGCTTACCATACTTCTTATGCAGAATTATTTCCATTTATTGTACACGGAAGTGTTTCGGTAAGAGCATTGTACCAAGCTATTGAACAACAATTTACTAATAACCAACAAAGTGATAAGTTAGTGTTTCTGCTAAATCAACTATTATTATACAGTTTTGCTAAACAACAATTTATTCAGTTTCCTGACTTGTGCAACCACAATTTAAATTATGCCTTTAATGGTATTCGCCTAAAATGGCAGGCAGATTTGTTTAAGTATTTTCAGAAAGGACAAACAGGTTTTCCTATCATTGATGCAGCGATTATGGCTTTACATAAGCAAGGTTATATCAACGATATTTTATTAGTTACCCTTCTTTCTTTCCTCACCCATTTTTTATGGCTCGATTGGCGAAAATGCGCCCCCTATCTAGCCCAGCAATCCCTGTATTTCGATCCTGGGAGTTTTTATTGTCAAGTACAACAAGTTGCTTGTGGCGTAGGCCTAAACAGTATTCCTATTATGCATCCTATTAAAACAAGTATTAAATACGACCCCGATGCTGCCTTTATTAAAAGATGGTTGCCTGCGCTAAAAAATCTGCCTCCTGCCCTATGCCACAACCCTAGCACGATGACCGTTTTAGAACAACAAATGTACGCTTGTCAACTGGGAAAAAATTATCCTAAACCCATCATTAATTTATATGCTGCCCTACAAAAAGCACAAAGCGATTTAAGCCGAATTCACCAATCTAACATTAGTCAAGAAGAAATAGAAAAGATAAAAGCCCAAAGTATTACGGTTAGGAAGTTAAGTAAGCCCTAAGTAGTTTGTTATTTAATAGGCTTGGATAAAATGCAGGCTCAAGCGTTCTGGCTTGCACTTACTCACCAAACATATGGCACAAATATCTTGACTGACTACTAAGCAAGCAAATCAAGTAAGCTCCTAAAAAACATTTGTACTTGCGTATATTTTAGTAACTTGCAGCGTTTTCAATCAAAGAGGCAATGCAAAAACACGCTAATGAATAAACTATCCCTTTATTTATACAATTTATTTATTTTGCTTTTACAAGGAGCCATTCAATTAGCAGCTTTTTTTAATCCTAAAGCTAAACTTTGGGTAGCAGGACGTAAAAATTGGCTTTCAAAAATGACTCGCATTGTGCAGCCTAAAAAAGGAAAATGCGTTTGGATACATTGCGCTTCTCTAGGAGAGTTTGAGCAAGGACGACCACTTATTGAAGCATTAAAAAAACAATATCCGTCTTTGGTTATTGTCTTAACCTTTTATTCTCCTTCGGGATATGAAGTTAGAAAAAAATACTCCTACGCTAATTATGTTTTTTATTTGCCCCTCGACACGAAAAAAAATGCCCAGTTGTTTATAGAATTAATACAGCCCGATATCGCCATTTTTGTAAAATACGAATTTTGGTATCACTATATTAAGGAGTTAAAACAAAGAGCAATTCCTGCAATTGGGGTTTCGGTAATTCTCAAAAAAAATTATCCTTATTTTAAATGGTATGGTGGTATATTTAGACAAATGCTACAAAAAATGCATCACCTTTTTGTTCAAAATAATGCTTCTAAACAATTATTAGAAAGCATAAACATTACTCATCAAAGTATTGCATCCGATACTCGTTTTGATAGGGTTTTAGCGAATAGTAAACAAGTAAAAAACATACCTATTGTACAACAATTTAAAGGCAATAATTTACTAATGGTTGTTGGCAGTAGTTGGCCTAATGATGATAAAATTATAGGTGCTTTTATTAATCAATCACCTAAAAACATGCAATTTATTATTGCGCCACACGAATTAAAAAACAAACAAATTGCACAAATACAAGCAAGTATTAATTATCCTTCTGTTCGCTATTCTGACCTTAGTGAAAATAAATTAATTACAGAAAAAAAACTAGCAAATTACAAGGTATTAATTATTGATAATATTGGTATGCTTTCGTCTATTTATGCTTATGCTGATTATGCTTATATTGGAGGCGGATTTGGTAGCGGCATACACAACATTTTAGAAGCAAGTATTTTTGGGATTCCTATATTTTTTGGTCCCAAGCACCAACAATTTCAGGAAGCCTTAGATTTAATTGAGCTTGGAAGTGCTTTTTGCATAAAAGAAACAAGCACATTAATTATGCAATTTAACGCTTTATATTACCACAAAGCAGCCTACCAAAAAGCAGCCGCTATTAGCAAAAAATACACACTTAACAATACGGGCGGAACAGCAATTATTATGGCATATTTACAAAACTATTTAAACGAGTAAACCTAGCAAAAAAAGCAAAAATAATGATAGAAATTAGCCAACAAGCAGCTCGTAATTTAGCCATTACACAACAAGGATTAAGTAACAAAAAGGTTGGTAAAGGTTTGCAAAGCACCTACAATGCTATTGAGCAACTAGGCTATTTACAAATAGATACCATCTCGGTTGTTGCAAGAGCGCATCACCAAACAATGTGGGCTAGGTTGCCACATTACCAAACATCACACTTAGCACAACTACAAGAAAATCAGGAAGATAGGCAAATTTTTGAGTATTGGAGCCATGCTGCTGCCTACCTGCCTATAAGCGATTACCGCTTTTGTTTACCTAGGATGCACGCCTACCGTACTACCCAAAAACATTGGCATAATTGCGACCCTAAAATTAAAACTTATGTGTACGACCGCATTAAGGCAGAAGGCCCGCTAATGTCGAAAGATTTTAAACCGCCGCCCAACCATAAATCAGGTACTTGGTGGAACTGGAAACCTAGTAAAATAGCACTAGAACATTTATTTATGGAAGGTAATTTAATGATAAAAAATCGGCAGGGGTTTCAAAAAATATACGACCTGCCAGAACGAGTTTTACCGCCACATATTAACACGACAATACCTAGCACAATTGATTATGCAACCTACTTAATTAACAGCAACTTAAAAGCACATGGATTGGCAAGCTTAAAAACAATTGCTCATCTAAAAAAAAAGGAGCTAAAAACAATTATTCAAAAAGTTTTGCTTAATTTGGTCGAATTAGGCGTAATTAGTCCTCTAAAAATAGCAAACAATAAAGAAACATTTTATATAAAAAACAGTGTATTAACTAGCATTTCTAGCATTAAAAAGCCAGCTCCAAGCATACAATTACTTTGCCCTTTCGACAATGCCATTATTCACCGAGCAAGAGTCAAAAATTTATTTAATTTTTCTTACAAATTAGAATGCTATGTTCCGAAATTAAAACGTATTTATGGCTATTACAACTTTGCTATTTTATATGGTAATCAATTTATTGGAATGCTCGATCCCAAAGCTGATAGAAAAAATAAACAATTAATTTTACAAAATATTCACCTAGCCGAAAATATAAAACTAACCGAATCGCTCCTTAATTCCCTTAGTAAAAAAATAATTAATTTTGCAGCATTTAATGGCTGCGAAGCAATAACTATCGTAACTACTTTTCCTAAAAAATTAAAAACCATTTTAGGAAAAACTATTATTCAAAATTCTCCAAACAACATCTTATGAAAAAGCCATTATTTTTAACTCGTGTTTTAGTGTTTCTCAGTTTTTCTATGCTGGTGACTTTCAGCATTCAAGCGCAAATAATACAGCCCAATAACTTGCAGCCTAACGAAGACTACGATAACCTAAAAGTTAAAAGCATGTATTCCGATTCCTTAGTTAGCACTTTCACCATCTGGATAAAAAAAGGGGTAAAAGCCCACAAGCACGTTCATCATACCGAACAGGTACAAGTGCTTGAAGGTGCTGCCGAGATGGTATTAGGCAATGATACCCTCTTTATTCAAACTGGCGATTGGATTGTAATTCCTAAAAATACGATACATGCGATTAGTAAAGTTTATGGTAATCGCCCACTTAAAGTTATTTCTATTCAAACACCCCAATATTTTGCCCAAGATCGAGTTTTTATAGATGAGGAAATGCATGGCACTACCAAAATAATGAGACCAGGTAATAAATAAGCCAATGGTTAACTTATACTAGACCACATTAGGTTTTGTGCATTTTTCACAATCATAGCAAGCTTTAAAATATTGTTTTTTTACCTGTTTAAGGTTACAAGTTTTTAGTTAAAGGTTATGGTACTTCGTCTTTACGATAGTGTCGTCAGCAAGGAACTTTAAACAGCTAACTAGAAACCTTAAACAAAAATTCCAGATTTGCACAAAACCCGATGTGATTGAGTATAACCCGCTACTAACTTAAAAAGTTTACTCGACGCATTTTAAAACAGCGATTTAATAGACATAGAAATTATTATTCCTGCGCTAGGAGCTGTTTTTCAAAAACAATTTCGAAGAATTAAATTACAAAAAATAGAACATTATAAATGTGCATAAAAGCTTACTCATATAAACGTATTACATTCTTTCTTTTCATCTTTGCTAGTTTATTGCTAGTAAATCCCCCCTATGCTTCTGCTTGTTCGTGGGAGGAAATTGCTGATAATATTGGCTTTGCTGATACAGACCTTGCTCTTCCTGCTACTACCATTCATAAATGTGGCAATCCATTTTTACGGCAGATAAAACAACAATGGAATGTACTAAATATAGAAGCACAAAACTTTTTTTTAGAACAAACCCATCGCCCTAGTACAAGTGTATTACCAGAAACGATTACGACCAAACATTTTAAAATACATTACACTTTAACGGGCGATAACCGTCCGCTAGGAAAACGTGCAAATAATGTAGAAATAGAAAAATGGTTAAACCAACTGGCTTTTTATTTGGAAGATACTTATACTATTTTAGTAGAAGAACGCAATTATCAGCCTCCACCTTTAGATGGCACAGTAGGAGGCGGCAATAATTTATACGATGTATATGTAAAAAACTTAGCACTAGGCACTTACGGCATGACTTCTGTTGATCGTCCTGTGGAAGAAAATAGTACTTGTGCTATTACCTACATGTTTGTATCTAATAGTATTGGCCTTAGTAAAGACCCTTTGAGCAAAGTAAATGTTTTACGAGCAACAGCACAGCACGAGTTTTTTCATGCTATTCAAAATGGGTATTATGGTTCTTATTTAGCAAGTATGCCCAATAATAAAGTAAGTACCTCCAAAAGCAATTCCTTAATTGAGGGAACAGCTGTTTGGGCAGAAACCTTAAATCATATTAACCAAACTACTACTAGCGAAAATGAGCGTTATTATGTTTATCTAGGCATTAAACCTAATGTATTTAGCGATCCTTATCGCCACTTATTTACTTACGAGCAATCGAGTGAAAGTTTATTTGCTTACAGCAGCGTTTTCTTTTGGAAATATTTGGCAGAACAATTTGGTGATGATATTATTAAAGAAATTTGGGAAGGCAATAAAGCGCACTACGAAGGCAGCGCCTCTTTAAAAATAGAATTAGAAGTGCTAGATAAAGCACTCGCTACTTACGGAGGATTAAACGAAATATTGGGAAATTATTTAATTACCAATTTATTATTAAAAGACCAAGCAAACTATGCTGCCTTACAAGTGCAATATCCTGCTTACACCTTTAAGCATGGATTAAATTACCTGCATTATTTAAATAATCAACAAGCCATCAATCCCCTTAAAAAACCAACACATTACCACAATAGTATATGGTACAATACCCAACCTAGCCAATCAAAATACTGGGATATTCAGGCAATTGGAGGGGCTGCTTTTTACGAATTAAGTTACAAGCAAAAATCTACCTATAATTTAACCATTAAGCCGCCAAAATCTTTTTTTGAAAAAGCAAATATTCCTGTTCAATTATATGCCGTACTTGTACAAGAGGATAAAACAAACCAACAATTAAGCATCCAAAAAAGCCAGCAAAAAACGCCCAACGAAGCCCTTCATTTTACCATTCCTATTAATCAATCAATTCCTCAAAATACCAATACACCCCACTTAATTCCCCTTACAAATTCTAGTCCCAATAAACAACACAAACACTATCTGCTCCTTTTCCGACTCCCTGATTATGAAACGTATTATAACCAAACTTTAAGCAGTTTAAGATTGCAATTGTATTTTGAAGAACAGTAGTGCATGAAAAAAATTTAGCTCCTATACTTAAATATATTTGGGCTTAG
>JAHDBT010000685.1 GCA_020630215.1 Bacteroidota bacterium | reverse complement strand
AGTTATTTTGTCGCTTTCACTTATCAATTGTTTAAGTTTTTATTCACTAGTGGCTCAAAACTTAAGTTGCTGATGATTAAGTCGCCGTATTTTTTTTCTGCTACAAGGCATTGCGAGCGAGCATAGCCGTAGCTACGTGAGGGAGCAATAACGCAGTAGCAGGAAAAAAAGACAAGGCTTGGGTCATCAAGAACTTAGGTTTTGAGTCACTAGGGAAAGTGCAATACATGCATCTTTTCTAATTTGCTAGGAATAGATTAGGAAGGGGGAATCGCAACGTAAATTCTATGAAATTGCATATGCCTCAAACATTAGATAGGAGCACTTTATTAATTCGGAATTAAATTCAACTACTTGTTAAACTTTTTTTCTTTTAAATATTATACAAGCACGACCCTTTAAAAATGTGACTTTTTAAAAAACGGAAAAATATAAGAAATACAGTAACTTTTGTAAAAAAAAGTACTCAAAAAAAAAAACAATTCCTATTTTGAGAAAAAAAAAATGATACGTAATTATAGAATGAGTTATTCGGTTTTTTATTTTTTTAATTGGTGCACTTATTTGTTTTGTGAATTATTGAATTCTATTTTAGTATAAATTGTTGAATAATAATACGTATTACATTTTAATTAAAAATAGTTTTTTTTATTTATTTTTTTTGTAAGCTAATCAAGCTATTTGGCAACATTACTTACTACTCCTTTAGTATTTTTTGGCACGACCCTTGACTATTGAATAGCGAATTTAACGCAGAATTTACCTTCTTTAATTACCCCTTTAGTTTAATTACCTTTTTTGCAAAAAAATACATGTGCAAGCATTTTAAGAAAAATGCAACTTATTTTTTATTACTATCGTACAGTTAGACGGATAACAATTATACCTGATTGTATCCTTACCTAATTATTTATTACACTATTACCTCCTTTATAAACAATACTATTTACCTATTATTATTACATAATTACCTCCTTTATAAACAATACTATTTACCTATTATTATTACATAATTACCTCCTTTATAAACAATACTATTTACCTCCAATTACTATTACACTATTATCCAATTATTTAATTTATTCATTCTATTACAATGCTCTATGCCAATAAACTATTTATTGATGGCACCACTTAAAGCTGTCAGTTGACATGTTTTCTTTTCAATCCTTATAAACTCATTAGAAAACATTTTTGGCATAGCAAATACCATTCTACAATGAACAAATATTTTTGGATCGCACTTGCTTTATTATTTAGCACTTCTCTCTTCGCACAAGAAATTTGCAATAATAGTATCGACGACGATGGGAACGGTTTAATAGATTTAAACGACCCCGCCTGTGTATGTAGCATATCTACATCACTTATACCTAATCCCTCTTTCGAGGACATGAGTTGTTGCCCTGATTATTACCATCAGATGAGTTGTGCAGATACTTGGATTCAAGCATCTGCTGCAACAACAGATTATATGAACACCTGTGATTTTGCAGGCGATGCAGTTTTACCTACATTGCCCTTGCCATTACCAGATGGAAATGCTTGTATAGGCTTCCTAAATGGTATTGGCGCAGATCCCCTCGAAAAAGAATGGAAGGAATACGCTGGAGCTTGTTTATCAACAAACATTGAAGCTGCAACAGATTATACCTTTGAATTTTATATCGGCTTTGGTACATCTAGCCCACAAGCTACTTATGTTTCTGCACCTTCTGTAGAAATTGCCGTTTTTGGTGCTACTACTTGTAGCGCACTTCCCTTTGGTAATAACTTCCCTTATTTTGGTTGTCCTACAAATGGCGATGGCTGGATTGAACTCGGCTCGATAGTCGTATCTGGTGCTGCCGAATGGGTGCCTGCATCTATTGAGTTTACCGCCCCTGAAGAAATCTCCGCAATCGTTATTGGCCCTAGCTGTGCCGATGACGAGGAATTCGATTATTATTTTATGGACAAATTGGTGCTAAACGAAGCATCTGTTTTTGAGTCTGGTGAAGTTACCATTCAATCAGGAAGTACCTGTACAGACGATGTTGTACTAGCAGCAGCAACAGGCAACAACATTACTTACCAATGGTATTTAGAAGGGGTAGCCATTGCCAATGCCAATGATGCTACTTATAGTGTACCACAAGGCGAAGCGTTTTATGGCAACTATTCGGTTGTGTTAGATAATGGTACCGATTGTTTGGTAAGCACCGAATTAGAAATTATTGGGCAATCTGCAACCGTAGAAATTACTGGCGCAATGGAAGTTTGTGATAATACAAGCATTACCTTAGATGCGGGCGAAGGCTACACAAGCTATTTGTGGTTTAATAGTCAAACTACACAAACCGTAACCATAACAACAGGAGGAACTTATACAGTAACCGTTACAAGTGTAAACGGTTGTACTGCTGTTGACGAGCATACCGTAGCATTGCTTACCTCACCTACCCTTAGCCTAGAAATTACAGAAGATACAGAGGCAGGTGTAGGTGCAATTAATGCAGTAGTAGCAGGAGGATATGCGCCCTACAGTTATAGTTGGGATAATGGTATTTCTACTAGTGGACCTAGTGTTGCTGGATTACAGCCCAATACTTATACGGTTACGGTTACCGATTTAGGGGGCTGTACAGGATCGGCAAGTGCAGTTATTGGTGCTTGCAATAATTTTGATGTACAAGTAACAACCAGCCCTGTTGCCTGTGATAACCTAGGAACACTCTCTTTAAGTGTATTAGGTGGCGCAGAACCATATGCCTGTTTATGGAGCGACCCTACTTTGCCAGATACGCCAAATATTGCCAACCTAGCAGTAGGTACTTATCTAGTAACCGTTTCCGATGCATCGGGATGTAGCGTTACAACAAGTATAGATATTACAGATGCGTCTAATCAATATGAAGAAACAATAACCTTAAATACTTGTACTGGAAGCGAAGCCGAATTTGATGGGCAACTATTAATACCAGGCACTTCTACCGATTTTAATTATATGACGAGTGTAGGTTGTGATTCTGTCATAACCGTAAATGTAGTAGAAGTAACTGACTATAACGAGTCCTTGGATTTAACTGCCTGTACAGGAAATGCAGTTGAGTTTGATGGACAAACAGTACCCATAGGAAATAGTGCAAACTTCACTTACTTAACAAGTTTCGGCTGCGATTCTATAATCACCGTAAATGTATCGGAAGTAGC
>JAHDBT010000072.1:5432-19775 GCA_020630215.1 Bacteroidota bacterium | reverse complement strand
GTTGTTTCGCTGCTAAACGGATTTGGATAAGCGGTAAGGCTGGTGCTTGATGCTAAGTCGGTTTTACCACGTCCTCTGCGTATAGGTTCTACCCAATACCAACCTAGTGTTTGCTGAAATTCGTCGCCTATACCACAATCGCTTACGGTTACGGTGTACCAGCCTGATGGTAGGTTGTTAATAATAGGTCCTGTTGCTGCTGCTGCACCTGTCCAACTAACGGGTCCTGCCCATTGGTATATGTAATCATCATTCCCACATTTTACGCCGCCCTCTACAAATAACGAAACGGCACCATTAGGAAGTCCTGTACTGCTGTTGCCTAAAACGGTATAGTCGTAAATATCCAACACTTCTCCTTCTGTACCTGTAGCAGTTGGGTCGTTGGTAGCTTGTAAGCCATCGCCTGAACAGCCAGCCGAGTCTGTAACTGTAAAGTTCCACGTAGCATTATCAGCATAAATAATACTAATGCTTGCACCTGTTCCGTCTGGATAATACTCGATGGTATAACGTACATAACCGCTATCTTCCCAATCAAAAACATAAGGAATGTTGCCACCTATTACCTCATAACTATGGATGTTGTAGTAAAAAGTTCCAATACCACCATTCTCTCCTTCATAGTTATTGTTGCCATCGCCAATTAATTCTATTGGGTCGGTAACACTTACACTTTGTCCATAATCTGAAATATCAAAACAGCCTAAATCAGTACTACCAACATCGTTAATGCTGCTGCCTACCATTGGTCCAGGAACAGGTCCATCCCCAATTTTTACGCTGTAACTGTAAATGGTATAATCGCCATTTGGTAATGTACCTGCGGTAAATATCCCTGTTGTATTATTTACTTCTACTAGTAACCCTGTTGCATTATCTACTGCTAAATAATATAGTTCATAATCTGGCAATTGTGTATTCGTACCATCCGTAGAAGCAATGATATCATCATTAGGACAAACAGGACTTTGTATACTTACAACGCCTGCATCGGCATAGCAACAAGCAAGTACACTTACTGTAAATTGACAGGTAACGGTGTTTCCAAAATAATCGGATACGATATAGGTAACCGTTGTTTCCCCTAATGGATAGACTGCTGATGCATCGGCAGTACCTGTGTAGGTGCTGTAAACCGTAGTTACATCGCAATTATCGCTCACCACAGGCAAATCTATTGCTACGTAGGCAGTTGTAACACCAGCATTACAAGGCGTTGCCTGTACCACAACATCTGCTGGACATTCAATGCCTGGTTGTTGGTTATCTTCTACAGATACTAACATTTCGCAAGTGCTTGTATTTCCAGTTGCATCTGTCACAGTCCAAGTAATTACGGTAACACCTACAGGGTAATATCCTGTTGCATCATCGGTATCGTTGTAATCGTTGGTAATGGTTACGCCGCTACAATTGTCTTCTGCTACTGGTGTTGTAATGTTTACAAAAGCACCACATTCGTCAGGGTCGTTGCCTACTACAACGGCAGGAATGCATTCTACCATAGCTGGGGCTTCGTTATCTGATACCGTAACTTTAATAGGACAAGTAGTTGTATTGCCTGCTTGGTCGGTAATGCTCCATATAATTTCGGTAGTACCTACAGGATAGGTATTACTGGCACTTAATGCACCTGCATATAATAAAGTACCAACTTGGTATTCGTTGCCATCTATATAGTACGCTTCGTAGCTAATGTCTAAGTCATCAACGCTCGAACAGTTATCGCTAATACCAGTAGGAGGTAATACAATTACGCTTGCTTGGCAGGTACCAGGGTCATTGTCTGCTACTACATTAGTAGGGCAATTTATGGTTGGAGCCTCATTATCTTCTACCATTAATACAATGCTTGCTGTATACTCGCAACAACCGCCACAAGGCGTATAAGCATAAGTAACAGTAATAGCACCTTGCCCTGCTGCATCTACTGCCAATGATGGTACAAATAAACCGTTTGCATTGTCTAAAATACCAGGTCCAGAGAAGGTGCCGCCACTTTGTGGGTCGTTCAATACGGTTCCATCAGATAAGTTGGTAATCGTTGCTAGAATATTGATAGAGGCATCACCTACACAAAAGTCATTCCCTAATACACTACTTAACTCAATGCTGTATGCAGGAATAATTTCTACTAAATCGGAAACGGGCGAGCCACAACCTCCTGTTGGTGGATAATAAACAATTTCTACCATACCACTTCCTGTAGGCGTATAAACGCCTCCTAAATCAGTACCATCGGCTAATGTCCAAGTACCGCCTACAGATGCGGTGTAGTTTTGCAAAATAATATCACCATCGCCTGCACACCATTGGTCGGGCAGTTCAAAACCTGCATTGGCAAATTCGGTAACAGTAATGGTTGCTTGACTTGGATTAGGGTTACAAGGTGTTGGCGAACCAAAACCTGGGTATGGCGGGAAGCTGTATTCTACCACAATAGTATGTGGTCCTGCACCATCAGCAACATCTACGATATAGTCTAATACGGTAGTACTAATAGTTGGGGCATTGCTTAAAGAGGTGCTTACGATGGTAAAATCGCCACCTGCTGTTGCGCCGTCAAGCATCGCTACAAGATTTACACTTCCTACCGGAATTTCGCAAACCATAATATCTTTTAAATCGGTACTACGCTCAGGATGTACTAAAATATTGTAAGAAATGCTACTGCTACAAACGCCCGTACCTACCGAGTAGGTTATCTCATATAAACCTGGCACTTCTGGATTAAACATTCCGTTAGGGCTAACCCCTGCACCTGTCCATTCGCCACCTGCATTTCCTACAATCAGGTTGGTAAAATCAATTGGTAAATCGCCACTACATATATCACCGGGGTTAAGCCAATCGGCATAAACACCTTCTTCAATATACACAATTTCTTCCCAGGTACTAGAACAGCTTACGCCGCCTACGGTAAATGTTTCTACTAATTGAATCGTAACAAAGCCAGTACCCGTTGGATTAAAACCAGTACCATCGGCACTAATTGTTGCATTTCCTGTTACAATGCTCCACACTCTATCTGGTCCCCCAGGTGTATCGTAAGTGTTATTATTACTTACCAGATATTCGTTCATATCATAAATGAGTTCTAAGCCATTTTGGTCTTGCTCACATACGCCATCTGGAATATCTAATTGAGGTTGTGGTGTTTCTACAATGGTTAATACAACCGTTGTTTCGTCGCCACAAGGATTTGTACCATCAAAAGGTGCGCCCCCTACTTGGTAGGTTACAGCAATACTCGCAGGTAGGGTTACAGCACTGTAATTAAGTACCGTACCATTTAAAGCACCTGCATCTGTACTAAAAGTACCTCCTGTAGTAGTACCTGCAAGGTATAGACTTGCTAGGTCGATGGTTTGCGTAACATCTTCACAAGTAATTACGGTTTGCAAACTTGCATCTACCGATTCAAATACTTCTACATTTAAGGTTTCGGATGCGGTACAACCTTTACTGGTATTTACGGTATAAGTAATACTATAAAGGCCTGGGCTTGTTGCATTAAAGATACCGCCTGTTCCATTGCCATTATCGGCTACACCAGTACCAGAAAATACACCTCCAGGAGTTGTAATTGCAGTTAATACCACATTATTACCTACACATACTGCGCTAGGAATTGCGGTGAAACCAGCATCTAAATTAGCTTGGTCTTCTACTTCTAGAATTTGAGAATAAGTATTCGTACAAGTATTATCTCCTAAACAAGTACCTGCTAGGGTTGTTACTGTTTCGGTTAGTGTTATCGTAATAATTCCTGCTGCCGAAACTACAAAAGAACCATTGCTTGCATCAAAAGTGCCGCCTGTAATATCATCGCCACTAAACGACCATACGCCAGTAGCCACACCTGTATAAGCAGGGCTTAGTAAGTTAGGCGCAACAATAGTCGGTACTCCGCCTGGTGTCCAACAAACGCCTGTAGGCATGGTAAAAAACGGGCTTGCTTCTTCTGTTATAAATACGCTTGAAGTACCAGTTACTACACCACAAACATTGTTTAGCGTATAGGCAATTTCGTAGCAGCCAGCACTAGTGTAAGTTAAAATACCAGTAGGATTTGGCACGCCATTTACGGTGAAAGTTCCTCCCAAAGAAGCAGTAGCTCCTAATAAAGTATTTAAACTTAAACTATTAGGAATGTTATTAGTACAACTAATTTGTAAATCTTGCAAACTGGCATCTAGCGGAGCTTCTACTATAATATTCATACTTAAAGTAGTGGCACAACCACCAAGAGAAGTAATGGTATAAGTTACCTGATAAGTGCCTGGCGTTGCTACGACAAATTTAGCTCCTGTTCCGTTGCCAAAATCGGTTACGCCTGTGCCTGTAAAAATACCTCCTGTATTTAATGGCACTAAATCTACATCTGCATTTACACAAACAGGATTAGGGGTAGCGGTAAACATCGGGTCGAGGCTAGTACCATCTTCTATGGTAATAATTTGCGAGAAGGTGCTGGTACATATACCATCGGCTCCGCCATTACAGGTTCCTGCTGTTGTAGTAACAGTTTCGGTTAAGGTAAGCGTCATTGTTCCTGTGGCAGAAATATCAAATGCGCCTGTGCTGGTATTTAAAGTGCCGCCTGTTAAATCATCTCCACTAATAGACCATACTTGATTAACCGTACCTACATATAAAGGACTTGTTACAGATGGAACCACCGTAAAATCGTTTCCTGGACTCCAACAAGCTTGGCTAGGCATATTAAAAGATGGATCGGAGGCTTCGGTAACAAATACCGTAGACATTCCGATGTCTGTGCCAGCACCACAACTGCCCGACACTTCATAAGTAATATCGTAGCAACCTGGAGCATTGTAAACTAAAATATTATTAGGAGCAGGTACACTTATACCACCTGGAGGCGCTACGCTAAATGTTCCGCCAGAGGTAGCACCTGCCATAAGTAATAATTCTAAATCTAAAGTTCCAGAAGTACTTGCACCACAAAGAATATCTTGTTTAATAATGCTTGCATCAACAGCAGGGTCTTGTACTAACGCAACCGACTCTTGCCAAGAAGCAGTACAACTTAATCCGTTTACTAAAAATGATTCGGTTAACTGTATGCTCACCGTACCCATACCTGTAGGATCGAAATCAGTACCATTAACACCAACAGTAGCAGGCCCAGATAAGATGGTCCAAGTTCTGCTAGGTGTGCCATTGGCATAAGTTGGGCTGGTAAGGTAATCGTTTAAATCGTATAAAATTTCTGAGCCATCATCTGCTAATGCACATAATTCGGATGGTAAGTCGAAGGAAGGTTGTGGTTGTTGACCAATGGTTAAGGTGGCACTTCCTACTGCTTCACAAGCATCTAAAAAGTCGCCATCATTGTTTACATCAAAACCATATTGAATGAGGTAAGTACCAGCAGTAGTAGCCGTTAAAACATTACCACTAATAGTTCCTACTCCGCTACCTCCAGTTAAGCTAAACACACCTCCTACATTGGTGCTTGCGGTAAATAGTAAATCTAAGCCAATAGATTGGTTAAATCCATCTACACATAAGGCATCGTCTTGTAAAGAAGCGTTGTTAAAGGCAAGCACTTGCAGTTCGTGTGATTCTGATTGTTCGCAACCAGGCAAGCCTGCGGTATAGGTAATGGTATGGATACCAACACCTGCTGCCATTGGATCAAAAATAGCCGTTTGGTCGGTATTATTGGTAACGCCAGGTCCCGACCATTGCGCTTGCGTATCGGGATCGATTACGCCACCAAGATTGGCAGTGCTAATAGGAATTAGATCAATACTTGTTTCATTATTACAGTAAGGGCCGCCAGGTGTCCAACTTGGGTCAACGTAAGGGCCAATAATTGCTATTGCTGTAATAGTGGCTTCACAAGTAGTGCCATTGTCATCAAAAGTTTCGGTTAATTCGATGGTAACAGGGTCATTATCAAATGGATCGAAACCTGTACCATCTGCGTTTAAACCTGCATTACCTGCAATAATGGTCCAGGTTCTATCAGGTTCGCCAAAATCGTAGGTTGGGCTGGTGAGGTAATCGTTTAAATTGTAAATAGCACTACCGCCTATTGCTGTTGCGCCACAAAACGGTGCAGAAAAATCTACAGACGGAACAGGTTGTTGGTCAAATATCACATCCGCTGTACCAACCGATTCGCATACATCCTCAAAATCACCATCATCATTTAAATCAAAACCATATTGTATAGCATAGGTTCCTGCAGTAGTTGCGTTTAAAATATTGCCACTTACAAAACCAGTTCCAGTACCGCCTGTTAAAACAAAAGTACCGCCTAAATCAGTAGTAGCAGTAAATAAAGTGGTTAAGTCTATAATTTCACTAAATCCACCAACACATAGTTCTTGTCCTACAATTGTTGCATCGCTATCGCCTAGTACAATAAGCTCGTAACTTTGAGTAACTTCGCAAATACCTTGTCCTACGGTGTAGGTAATATCATAAATACCAGGTCCTACTACCGAAGGATCGAAAATCGCCGTTTCATCGCCATTGTTCGTTACGCCATCTCCCGACCATTGCGCTTCTAAATCGGGGTCAATAGCAGGTGCTGTGCCTAAGTTGGTCGCATTATCTGGAATTAAATCAATTGTTGTTTCCGAAGAGCAATAAGGGCCGCCTGGTGTCCAACTTGCATCGGCACTAGGAATAATATCTACTTGACCTACTGTAAACCCAGAACAAGCGGAAGCAAAATTTTCTACTAATTCTATGGCAACAGTTCCAAATCCAGTAGCGGTAAAACCTGTTCCATTAGCATTAACCGTTGCAGGTCCACTTAAAATTGCCCAACTTCTATCAGGCTCACCTCCTAAGTAGGAAGGGCTTGTTAATAAGTCATTTAAATCTACATTTACTGCATCATCAGAACACCATGCTTCTGGTAAATCAAAAGCAGGAACGGGTTGTTCTACTAAAGTTAAATTAGCAGTGCCTACCGATTCACATACATCATCAAAATCGCCATCGTTATTTAAATCGAAGCCATATTGTATCGTAAAAGTACCAGGCGCATTAGCATTTAAAACCGTACTACTTACTACACCACTACCTGTACCACCAATAATAGAAAAAGTGCCTCCTACATCGGTACTAGCGGTAGTCAGTAAATTTAAATCGTAAGCAGTAGGAAAGGCAGTAACACACTCCGACAAACCTGCTAGGCTTGCGTCGCTGTCTGCTAATACGGTTAGCTCAAAAGTTTGCGTTTCTTCACAAATACCTTGTCCTACGGTATAGGTAATATCGTAAGTACCAGGACCAACTGCCGAAGGATCGAAAACAGCAGTTTCATCGGCATTATTGGTTACACCATCACCCGACCATTGTGCTTCTAAATCTGGGTCGATTAATGGTACTGCACCTAAATTGTCCGTATTATCAGGAATTAAATTAACGCTTGTTGTTGTAGAACAATAAGGTCCTTCAGGTGTCCATGTTGGGTTGGCATCAGGAACAACAGTAATATCTTGTGTATCAGAAAAAGTACAATCGGCACTTGTAAAACCAATGCCTCTAATTTCTCGAACAATAGTAATAGGGCCTCCTGCACTCGGAAAAGTTAGTGTTCCATCGGGAGCACTACCAAATCCTCCAGCTACGCCATCAATAATCCATTGCCATTCGTAATTAGCCACATCATCATCGCCTGTAATATAATCGTTTAGGTTGATGCTCACATCACTTGCACAAAAGGTGCTAGGGGCGATATTAAAAGCGGGGTCGCCATCGCAACAAACCAAAGGCTCGGAAGTAGCGGTTACACAATCGCAGCCTGTATCGTCGCAGACTTCTAATTGATAAACAAGTCCATCGGCAGGCGTTGTATATGTTGGATCGGTTGCGCCAATAATATCTGAACCATCGGCATTTTGCCATTGGTAGGTATAAGTACCGCTTCCTCCTTGTACGGCTGCACTTAATGTGGCATTAGTGCCAGAGCAACTAAAGTTAGCTGCTGCTTGTAATAGTGGGTAAACGGTTATGGTAGATGTTAGGGTATAATCTACGGTACAAACGCCAATACCTCCTGTTAACAAAGCATCATAGGTAAATACCGTAGTTGCACTAATTGGTGCTGCTCCAGTATAATCAAAAGTAGGATCAAAACAATCTGTACAACTTAGGTAATCTAGTGCAAGGTCATTGCCACTTGTATTTGTCCAAGCAATTGTGGCATATTCTTCTGCATCCTGAACTAATAATGGAGCTGCACAAGTTTCGTAAACAACAGCATCGTTTACATTAGGGGCAGCGATAGCTTCTACAATAATACTATTGTTAAAACTATTACCGGGTTTACAAACAAGAAGTTTGTAAAACCCTGCGGAAGTACAAAAATTGTCTGGTTGTCCAATCTCAGCACAACTATCGTTTAGTTCGTCTAATTCATAAACAGTGTAAGATTGTGCGCCAAATATTTCAATATTTAAGCCACCGATACCGAGTCCTACTGTTACATTTAAAATAGCACAGCTTCCTGATTCTCCACAACAAACCTCGCTAGGTGCAATTCCAGGATCTACATTTCCAATACCCCCACAAGGGTTTGCTCCAATACAAGTAAGAAAGTCTATGGAATTAACATCCACATCCACTTCTGTAATATCAGGGGTGCAATTAATTTGTGCAAAGGTATTTTGGCTGTAACTGGTAAGTAAGAAACAAAAAAGTAGTAATAAAAATGGTTTTTCTAAAAATGGTTTTTCTTTACAACTCGCCCACATACTACTAATATGGGTAGTGGAGTTGTGTAATAGTTTGTTAAATCTCATAATAAGAGGGTTTAAAATTGAATATAAAATTACATAATGTTAAAAAGGGTTTATTCCTGTTTTTTATTAGGAATTAGTGTATATATGTTCTACAATTTTTATATCTATTTAGTATAAACAGGTAATGTGATGTAATCGAAATAACGGGGAGGTGAATAATTCTAAAGATCTAGGTGAAATTAAATGAGTCTTATCTAAATTTCTTGCAATGTACAAAAATGTCATAATAATGCAATCAAACTGAACAAACAAACAACAAAAGCTTGATTATTTTAAAATGAGGAAATGTTCCCTATATAAGCCCTAACTAGTTATTAACCTGAACTTTGGGCATCGAACTATTTAAAAAACATAAAAAAACATAAAGGCATATAAAAAAAGAGCAACCAAAACCCATTAAAGGTTTTAATTGCTCTTTATAATTAATATACAAGTCAATAAAAACAGTGCTTTTAGCTTATTTACTCAACACTAGTTTATGGCGTTGCACACTGCCGTTTTGGTGGGTTAATTGTACTATATATATACCTGCTACTAAATTTTTAGCGGCAAAAGTTAGCGGATAGGTTTCGCCTGCTTGTGCTACCTCATTAAATAACTGCGCTACTTCTCTACCATCAATACTGTACACACTTAATTGTGTATTACCTGTTTCTACTACGCTAAACTCAATGGTAGTAGTTTGGGTAAATGGATTAGGATAAGCACTGATTAGGTTTTCTGATGTGCCTACCTCCACTTTTCCTCTACCTCTACGTACAGGTTCTACCCAATACCAGCCAATAGTACTTTGTTGCTCATTACCTACACCGCAATCAGTTACAGTTACAGTATACCAACCTGATGGAAGATTGTTGATAACAGGTCCTGCTGCCGCTGCTGCCCCCGTCCAACCTTCGGGTCCAGCCCATTGATAAGTATAGTCTCCATTCGCACACGTTGTACCACCTTCCACACTAATATCAATTACTCCGTTTGTGCCTGTAGTTGTTCCTGTTGTTTCGTAATCGTAAATATCAAGTATCACACCTGGACTACCTGTGGTACCTGGGTCATTGGTAAACACTAAATCATCACTCGTGCAACCGTTTGCGTCTGTAATTGTTACATTCCAGATAGCACTATCTGAGTAAATGATTTGTAAAATTACGCCATCTCCTGTTGCATTATCTGTAACAGTATGACGCACATAACCCGTATTATCCCATACATAAGTATAAGGTTGTGTACCGCCTACAATTTCTATTTGGTGAACATTGTAGTAGTAAGTTCCTACTCCTCCATTTGCTCCTTCAAAAGTATTAGGACCAACGCCTATTGATGGGAATGCATCTGGTAAGAAAATTTCTGTACCTGGTGCCGAAATGTCGTAACATCCTTCGTCTATGGTTCCAATATCACTAATTGTACTACCTACTGTAGGTGCAGGATTAGGTTCTTCCCCTGTTTTTACGCTGTAGCTGTACGCAATATAATTGCCCGATGGATAAACACTCGCACTTATCACACCACTTGTATTGCTTACATCTACTAACAATCCTGTATTCGCATCTACAATTAGGAAATAATGTTCGTAACCTGCGCCTGTTTGTTCTGTGCCATTGGTTGTCAACAAAATTTCTTCGCCTGGACAAACGCCACCCCCTACAGTAATATCTCCTGCTTGTGCTTCGCAACACGGTTCAACGGTTACGGTGAAAGAACAAGATGTGAAGTTGTTGTAAATATCGGTTACAGAATACGTAACCGTTGTTGTACCTATCGGATAATCGCCTGATGCATCATCGGTATAGTTAAAGTTATTGAATACTTCTTCTATTGCACAATTATCGGCTACGCCTGTTGGCAATGGCACATTTACAAATGTACTAGTAGCAGATAAAGTACAAGGGTCTGCTAATACCGTTATATCAGCAGGGCAAGTAATGGTTGGGTCTTCTACATCCGATACAATAACTCTTGTACTACAAGTAGCCGTATTGCCATAAATATCGCTTACCGTCCAAGTAATATCGGTAATACCTACGGAGTAAAATCCGCTTGCATCTGCGGTATTTCCTTGTGCTACTGGATTGCCATAAAAATCAACCGCTTCCCATTCATAACTATCTACTGCACAATTATCGGTAGCTTCAATTGGTGCTACCGTTACATTTGCGCCACATTGTCCTAAGTCGTTAGGGGCGTTTACATCTTCTGGGCAATAGGTAATGTCTGGTGCTTCATCGTCTACTACTTCTACGGTAGTTGTACAGAAATTGCGATTGCCCGCTTCATCAATTACCGTCCAAGTAATTTCCGTAACCCCAACAGGAAATAAATCCGTAGCACTTAAAGTACCAGAGTTAATAACCGTTCCTGGTGCATAATGCGCTCCACTTACATAGGTAGAAATATAACTAACTAGTAAATCCTCATCAGCGGTGCAATTATCGGTAATATTGGTTGGTTCAGGAACAATAACCCCTGCATAACAAGCTCCGTCAATATTCACCGTCGAAATATCTGCTGGACAATCAATGGTTGGCACTTCTTGGTCTTCTACTGTAATATCAATGGTGCTGCTAAAGCTACAACAGCCGTCGCAATTGGTATAGGTATAAGTAATCGTGTAGGTACCTTGTCCCATTGTTGCAACTGCTATAGAAGGAACAAATGTACCATTTACATTATCCGTAATACCGGGTCCACTAAATAAACCTCCTGCAACAGGGTCCGTAAAGGTGCTGTTATCACCGAGGTTGGTAATGGTTGCCGTTAAATCTATTACCTCATCAAAAGGACATAATGGAGCTACTGGGTCAATTACAATCGTGTAATCAGGAATAATTTCGATAAACTCAGAACTAGGCACGCCACAACTACTCACATCAGGATTGTAGATAATTTCTACTAATCCAAAATCAGCATTGGTTGGGAAGGTGGCAGGAACAGGTGTTACGCCATCGCCAAACGACCAAGTACCGCCAATTAAGGCCGTATAATCTTGGAAGTTAATCGGTCCATCTTGTACACACCAACTATCTGGTAAATCAAAGCCGGTATCATCTGTACCTGTTATGGTAATAATCGCTTGACTTGGTGCAGGGTCGCATCCACCGCCTACGCCTGTAGGAGTTAATGCATACTCAATCGTAATGGTATGAGGTCCTACGCCATCGCTAAAGTCGATGATATAATCTAGTACATCATTGTTAATAACAGGTGCATTATTTAAGGAAGTAGTAACTACCGTAAACGCACCACCAATATCTGCCCCATCAAGCATGGCTGATAAGTTGATAGATGCCGATGGAGATTCACATACGGTAACATCTTTAATATCCGTACTACGTACCGGGAATACCTCAATGGTTTGTGATAATTCGCTTTCGCAAGGGAACTCGCCTACCGTATAAGTGATGAGATATGCGCCTTCACCAGGAGGATTAAAGGTACCTAATGTAGCATCCATAATTCCTAAGCCCGACCAAGTACCGCCTGCACTAACAGGTGCGCCAATTACGGATAAGTCAAGTGGTAAATCTTCTTCACATACAGGACTAGGATTCGTCCAAGTTGGGTCTTCTACATCTGCTATGCTGATGGTTTCTGTCCATACGCTGCTACAATCTACGCCATTAGCCGAGAAGGTTTCGGTTAACTGTACCACAACCGTACCCGCTGCGGTAGGATTAAATCCTGTACCATCTGCATTAATAGTTGCAGTGCCACTTATCACTACCCAATTTCTATCAGGTGTGCCTGTGCTGTAGTTGGCATCTAAACTAGTTAGGTAATCATTTAAATCGTAAGGAGCATCGCCTGCTTGTAATTCGCATAAAAAGTCTGGTGTATCAAAAGCAGCTTCTGGTTGTTCGATGATGGTTAAGGTAACCGTTTGTTCATCGCCACATCCATTTGTTGCATCAAAAGGTGCAGTACCAACGGTATAGGTAATATCTACTATAATTGGGAATGGACCTGCTGCGGTGTAAGTGAAAACATCTCCACTAACCGTACCTGCACTTGCGGTAAACGTACCTCCTAAAGTAGTTGTTCCATCTACCATTAAAGCAGTTAAGTCAAACTGACCACCTGATGCTTCACATACGGTAGCGGCATTAACCGTCGCATCTACAGTAGGTAATACTTCAATAAGATGTGTTTCTACAATGGTACAACCGCTGCTATTGTTTACAGTATAGGTAACACTATGTGTACCTACGCCTGCAACAACAGGATCGAAACTGTAAGCAGGATGTGCGGCTATTACGCCATTGCCTGTAAAAATACCATCTAAATTACCTGTTACGAGTGCGACTAAATCTTGTATGCCACCATCCACACATATAGGAGAGAAGCTTGGTGTCCATCCTGCACTTACATCTGTATCAGTTCGACTAATGCTGATGGTGTGGCAAGTTGTTTCTACACAATCTTGTGGACCTACGCCATTACATGCTGGATTGGTGATGGTTTCTGTTAAGCAGATTTCTAACACGCCTGCATCATTTACGGTTACTAAACCTGTAGCTGGGTCAACTGTAGAAACTGCTGTTGTCGTACTTGCTCCTATTGACCATGCAGCAGTTGCCGCATTGGTGTAAATTGGGCTATTAGTAACAGGTGTTAAAGTAATCGATCCTGCAATGCCATCCCAACATACTTCCTCAGTAATATCGAAGCTAGGTTGTGGGGCTTCGCTGATGTAGATAAAGGCAGTGCTTGTAGCAATAGCTGCACAAGAACCTCCTACAGAAGCATCGCCTGTACTTACCGAATATTCGATTTCGTAGCAACCTGGTCCGTTGTAATTTAAAGTGTTTCCTGCAATAGATGCATTGGCATCAAAACTAGCACCTTGTGCAAATGTGCCGCCTGCGTCAGTTGTAGGGGTTAGTAAAGCAGCTAAACTAATATTTCCACTAGGATTAATCGCACACATAATATGTACATCTTGTAAACTAGCATCTGCTGTTGCGGCTGGTAATACTTCAATGATGTGTGTTTCTGCTGCGGTACAGCCGCTACCATTGTTTACGGTATAAGTAAGACTATGGAAACCTGCGCCTGCAATAGCAGGGTCGAAGCTGTAAGCAGGATGTGCGGCTACTACGCCAGTACCTGTAAATACGCCATCTGCATCACCTGTTACCAATGCCACTAAATCTTGTACGCCACCATCAATACATATTGGCGAGAAGCTTGGTGTCCATGCTGCACTAATAGCAGTATCGGTTTGCGTAATAGTTATAGTATGGCAAGTTGTTTCTACACAATCTTGCGCCCCTACACCATTACAAGCAGCATTGGTGATCGTTTCTGTTAAACAGATTTCTAGTACGCCTGCATCGTTTACGGTTACTAAGCCTGTAGCTGGGTCAACTGTAGAGGCTGCGGTTGTAGTGCTTGCGCCTATTGTCCATGCTGCGGTTGCGGCATTGGTGTAAGTTGGACTATTGCTGAATGGTGTTAAGGTTATAGAACCTGCTATGCCATCCCAACATACTTCTTCTGCTATATCAAAGCTAGGTTGTGGGGCTTCGCTGATGTAGATAAAGGCGGT
>JAHDBT010000072.1:0-5332 GCA_020630215.1 Bacteroidota bacterium | reverse complement strand
CTTCTGCTATATCAAAGCTAGGTTGTGGGGCTTCGCTGATGTAGATAAAGGCGGTACTGGTAGCGGTAGCAGCGCAAGAACCTCCTACAGATGCATCACCTGTACTTATCGAATATGCGATTTCATAACAGCCAGGACCTGTATAATTTAAAGTGTTGCCTACTATCATTGCATTGGCATCAAAACTAGCACCTTGTGCAAATGTGCCGCCTGCGTCAGTTGTAGGGGTTAGTAAAGCAGCTAAACTAATATTTCCACTAGGATTAATCGCACACATAATATGTACATCTTGTAAACTAGCATCTGCTGTTGCGGCTGGTAATACTTCAATGATGTGTGTTTCTGCTGCGGTACAGCCGCTACCATTGTTTACGGTATAAGTAAGACTATGGAAACCTGCGCCTGCAATAGCAGGGTCGAAGCTGTAAGCAGGATGTGCGGCTACTACGCCAGTACCTGTAAATACGCCATCTGCATCACCTGTTACCAATGCCACTAAATCTTGTACGCCACCATCAATACATATTGGCGAGAAGCTTGGTGTCCATGCTGCACTAATAGCAGTATCGGTTTGCGTAATAGTTATAGTATGGCAAGTTGTTTCTACACAATCTTGCGCCCCTACACCATTACAAGCAGCATTGGTGATCGTTTCTGTTAAACAGATTTCTAGTACGCCTGCATCGTTTACGGTTACTAAGCCTGTAGCTGGGTCAACTGTAGAGGCTGCGGTTGTAGTGCTTGCGCCTATTGTCCATGCTGCGGTTGCGGCATTGGTGTAAGTTGGACTATTGCTGAATGGTGTTAAGGTTATAGAACCTGCTATGCCATCCCAACATACTTCTTCTGCTATATCAAAGCTAGGTTGTGGGGCTTCGCTGATGTAGATAAAGGCGGTTTGGGTATCGCTTGCAGTACAGCCGCCGCCAACAGCAGTATCACCTGTGGTTACAGCATATTCTATTTCGTAGCAACCTGGGGCAGTATAGATTAAGGTATTACCTGCAATAGATGCATTAGCGTCAAATATTGCGCCTTGTGCAAAAGTACCGCCTACATCTGTTGTAGCAGTAAACAAAGCACTTAGGCTAATACTACCACTAGGATGAATAATACAAGGAATATGTACATCTTGTAGTGATGCATCTGCACTAGCATCTGGTACTACCTCAATAGTTTTTACAATAGATGCTGCACAAGAAGGGTATCCAACTTCTACAAAAATAGTGTGGACACCGATGCCTGCTGTAGCAGGATTAAACTGTGCATTCCCCGTACCATCGTTTAAGTCGGTTATACCATTGTTTCCTCCCCAGAAAATAAAATCATTTAATTCTGTAATAAAACCATCAGGATCAAAAGTAGGTTCTAGGGTTTGGAATTGACCGTCTATAGCAGCCAAGTTATCTAGGCTGAGGGTAATAGGTGCATCACTTACACATATTGTTTGTTGTGCAGTAAAAGCGGGGTCAAAAACAGGATAGATATTTACGATTTCAGTGGCACAAACTTCACATCCGTTTAAGGTAGTTCCACCCAAAGGATCATCAGGTGTTGCTACACAATAGCGTACTACGGCTTGTCCTACGCCCATTACAAAAGGATCGAATACGGCTGTTCCATTGTTGTTATCAGAAACGGCAAAACCCGTAATGAATGTTGGGTTTGCAACATCAAAAGCAAAAGACCATGTACCGTTTACTCCTAAAGAATTATCAGGCACACCGAAAATAGTATTAGGAGGATCGAAAACGCAATAATCACCTGCTAAACCACTAATAGATGGTTGTTGCGGAACGATGGTAACTACTGCATCATCACTACTATCGCAAGTGCCACCAGCAGTTGTAGTATTGCTGTAAGAAATATTGAACGTACCTTCGCTGGTATAGTAAAGCGTTGTTCCGTTAATCGTTCCTATGCCTGTACCTGTGTTTGCGCCCCCGCCTGTAAAGGTAAATGTACCGCCAAGAGTTGCGCTTGCATCTAATAAACTTTCTAGGTCAAAATCTTGCCCATCGTCGTAGCAAATAGTGAGGTCGTTAATAGTGGCATCTGTGCCGCCTACTATTTCAATAACCTGTGTTAAGGCATCCTCACAAACTGGTCCACCTACGGTATAAGTTACTACATACATACCTGGTGCAGGAGGATTGAGTTCAAATTGTCCGCCTCCTAGGTCTGTTACGTTAGTTCCTGTAAATACGCCGCCCATAGTGCCTGTTACCAAGCCATCTAAGTCAACAGGTAAATCATCAAAACAAACGGGGCTTGGGTTGGTCCAAGCAGCATCTGCTATATCTATTATTTCTATTACTTCTAATTGCGGTACGCCACAAGCTGTTGCTAAAGGCGTGTATAAAACGTAGATGATACCATCGCTATCAGCAGGGGTGTAAATACCGCCTGCAATTACGGATAGCGGTGTACCACTTGCACTTGCTAATTCATAAACCCCTCCGCCTACAGCAGTATAAATACTCAGGTCGAGGTCACCTTGTTCTACGCACCAATAATCAGGTACATCAAATCCTACTTCGTTGTAATCGCCAATGGTAATTTGGGCAATACCCGTTTGTGTTTGGCAAGGTGCTGATACCAATGGGCTAGTAGTAGTACTTACTTCATAGCTAATATCAATGGTATGTGGTCCTACGCCGTCGGCAGCAACTACTGTATAGTTTAATACATCGTTGGTTAAGTTTGGTAGGTTGGTTAGGCTACTTCCTGTAATGGTAAAGCTGCCTCCTAGCGTAGTAGTTGCGGTATATAAAGCACTTAAATTAACTGTACCTGAAGGAGATTGGCAAATCGTGATATTATCAATCGTTGGGTCAACTTCTTCTAGGATTTCTATCACATGTGTTTCGCTTGAATTACAAGGAGGAGTGCCTACGGTATAAGTTACGGTATACAAGCCAGGTTGTGTAGCTACTCCCATTAATGGGAAGGTACCCGTGGTACTAATATCAATACCATCGCCTGTAAAGATACCCCCTGTTTGTCCATCAATTTCTAATGACAAGTCGATTGGGAAATCAGTGATACAGTAAACGGCTTGTGGACTCCATGCTGCACTAGGTTGTTCTCGTACTTCTATTACTTCGGTGTAAGTGTTGGTGCAAGAGAAACCAGTTGCAATATCGGTGTAAGTTTCGGTATAGGTAATTTGAGTTGTACCGCTGCTTAATGCGCTGAATACGCCAGCAGGGGTAATAACTGCTACCGCTAAATCGGAAGAAGCCCAGGTGGTAGTGGTTGGTGCAGGTGTTGCGCCACTTACGGTTGTGCTGGTTACAAAAGGCACAAAGTCGATATTGGTTTCGCCAGTACAATAGTATTCTGGTGCATCGAATTGTGCGTTTGGTTGTTCTACGATGGTTACATCAATATTGGCATTTGCCGAACATCCGCCTCCTGAAGCAGAACCTACTGCATAATTGATGGTATATACACCTGGTTCGCTGTACACGAGTACATCGTTGATAACGCTGCCGGATGCAGGCCCTGCTGTTACCGTAAAAGTACCGCCTTGAGTGGTAGTATTGTCTAGTAGTACATCCAAATCAAATTGTTGAGATGGGGAGTAGCAAACTTGTGCAGCGGTTAGCAAAATAGTGGGTGCAGCTTCTACTATTATGGTATGTGTTTGGCAAGCTTCACAAGGAGATTCGCCAATGCAATAAGTAATGTCGTAAGTACCTGCGGCGGCAGGGGTAAAAATTCCTGCTGCGGTAACATCCATGCCACTCCAAGTACCTCCTGCTGCGGTTGCTTGTACAGATAAGTCGAAAGGAATATCGTCTGCTAAACACAATGGTGACGGATTAATCCAAGAAGGGTCTTCGGCAGCAACAACTTCTACTATTTCAAATGCCATTACATCACAGCTACCTCCTGCGCCATCGTTTGCCATTTCGGTTAAAGAAATGGTTGTAGTACCTACGCCATTAATGGTATAAGCACCTGTCAATGGGTCGGTAATGGTAATTACACCTGCATTCATAGATGCCCATAATTGAGTGATGGTGCTAGGTACGTTAGGAGAATTGCCTGTATAATAATCGGCAAAAGTACCATCGGCATCATCTGCACAAAATACGCTGGGAATGTCTAGGTCTGGCTGCGGATTGAAGGAGAAGGTAACTCGTATGGTTTGGCTATCTACACAGCCATCTCCTATTGCTGCATCGCCAACAGTATAAGTAATATCAAAACTTCCGCCTCCAGTTACATAAATAATATCGCCAAATACACCAAAGGTTGTTCCTGTAATAGGGGTAACAGAAAACACCCCTCCAGGAGTAGTTCCAGGTCCATTAAAGAAACCTGTTAAGTCGTAAATACCATAGGTTAGGCTGTTATCAAAATCAATACATTCATCAAAAGGAAATAAAGTTGCATCAACTGCTTCGTGTACATTTACTACGGTGCAGAAACTTTCTACACAACCTGGAGGGCCTACGTCTACACAAACTTGGTAAGCACCAGCTGTTGTACCAGGCGTAAAGGTTGCCGTTTGTCCTATACTAGTTACCCCTTCTCCATACCAATTAATGAGGTCTTCAACCATTAGACCGCCGCCTACTGCTGTTACATAATCAGTTAAAGTAGTAATGGTAGCGGCAGGGAGTGCAATTCCTGTTTCAGGGGCAGCATCCTCGCAAAAATCTTGTGTCATGGTAAAAGTTGGATCTACATCTAGGTCAAGTACTGTAACAGGGCTGTTGGCTGCTGCTGCGGTACATAAATCAAAACCTGGGAAAGTAACATCAATAGCTATAGCACTGCCATCTGCTGGTGCAGAAGTAGGAGCTATAATTACATTACCACAGTCTGCTTCAAAGTAAGCTGTACATTCTGAGTAGGTAGTGGTAATGGCAATTTGGCTTGGATCGGGCCATACCGTTATATTGGTCCATACTACTGGGCGACAGGTTGTTGGTAATGCCGCACCACCAGTACCTGACGTAGCAGGGTTGGTTAAGTAAGCATAAACGATATAATTTTGTGGATTACAAGTCGTGTTAGCAGGTAAGTTACCAGTTGCTATTGTTGCAATACCTGTTCCTGAATTATCGGCTACAGTTGCTGTGCCAATAACAGTTCCTGGAGCCGTTGTATACACATCCGTTAATACGGCTGCATCGGCTGCGCCATAAGCAAAAGAAAGATCGTTGCCTATTAACGAATTGTCAACTGTTGCCGTTAGGTTAGTACCTGTTGCGCTACAAATATTTTCTGCATCTACTTGAATGTCTGTTATATCTGGACAACCTGGTGTACAAGCTGGTATGGCTTGTGCTGCTAAAATAGCAGTTGCACAAGGACT
>JAHDBT010000684.1 GCA_020630215.1 Bacteroidota bacterium | reverse complement strand
ATAAAGAATGGTCGATTACCTCTGATGATGTTAACGAAGAGGATGCACATGAGGAGGAAGACTAAATTAGCTCACCCGTAAAATAATGATTTTTTAAAATAAAAACCCCGCTAACAGTAAAGTTAACGGGGCTGTAAGATTCTGTAATGCAATTTTGCTAATTTAATAGCAACAAATTTGGTTACCATCCAAATTCCTAATTACACTAATTTATTAATCCAAAAAATTCTTCTCTATGGTTGTGGGCTAGGACTAGGTGACGGAGATGGTTCTGGTGAAGGACTAGGTTCTGGCTTTGGTGCTTGTCTATTCAGAATTAATTTTTCTGTGTAAACATCGCCATTGCTCATTACTAATTTCACCATATACATACCATTTGGTAGGTTGCGTCCATCAAAAGGAACTTGATAATCTACATTTTCCTGTGCATCTGCATTGTACAAGTTACGTACAAGCTTACCATCAATGGAGTATACATCAATCATTACTTTTCCTGCCTGTTGTATGTTAAATTCGATGTTGGTAACATCACTAAATGGATTTGGATACATTTGCATCATTGCACCATTTAATTTACCTCTACCACGACGTTCTGGTTCTATCCAATACCAACCGATGGTTACATCAGAGTTTGGATCGGTAATGTCGCAATAAACATAAGTTGTGTACCAACCACTAGGTAAGCCACTTACAGAAAGGACACTACTTCCTGTTGTGCCACTATCTACTAGTGTACCATCCTGGTAATAAACCTCGTAATCGTAAGGTGCACAGTCGGGACCGCCACCAGTAATGTTTAAGGTAATGCTACCATTACCACCACCTGTATCAGAGGTAGTTGTGTAGCTATCAATATCCAAGATTTCGTTCATCGTGCCTAAGTTCACATCGTTGTTACTAAACTCAACAATCTCTGTTGGGTCGCCACAAGGATTGTCATCACTTACGGTTACCGTCCATTCAGAGGCATCAGAGTAAATAACGGTTAGAGTTGCCCCTTCGGTATCAGGAATGCCATCGCCATCGCTATCTACTAATTCATAAACAACTGTTGTACGAACATACCCTTCTTTATCCCATTCAAAAATGTATGGAGGAGTGCCACCCCAAACGGTCATTACAACCGTGTTGTAGTAGTAAGTGTTAATACCACCGTTATCCCCTTCAAAAGTTTGAACATCAAATCCAGTTAAGTTTTCGCCAGCTGTACCAGCAGCAGCAATTACTACTGCTGTTGTGCATTCGCAACCATTGGCATCGGTAACAGTAACATCGTAGCTACCTGCACCTAAGCCAGTAACTGCGCTAGTAGTAGCACCTGTTGACCAGTTAAAGGTATAAGGTCCGACTCCACCTGTTGGGAATACTTCGGCACTACCATCTACATCCCCTTCACAAGTTTCGTTTACCGAAACCATGTTGGTACAATCTAACGCTGTAGGTTGTGTTAAGCTAATGGAACCAATAGCAGGACAACCGCCAAAATTCATATCATTAACCGTTACACTGTACGCACCAGCAGGTACACCTGTAATAGTTGCCGTTGTAGCACCATTGCTCCATAAGTAGCTATAAGTACCACTTCCACTCACCATATCGGCAGTAATACTACCTGTTGATGCACCATTACAATCAATATTAAAGCCATTGTAATCGCTTACAATAAAGTCGAGTACAGGGTTTGGATTGATGATAAAGTCTTGTGTAGCCGTACCACATCCACTAGAAACAGTATAAGTAATGGTAATAGGACTTGTAGTAACATTAAACTGCGTGTCTTGAATAGTTGCTGTACCTGATACGCTTGTAGCACCAGAACCAGTTCCTACCATTCCACCTACCGCATCTGTTGCCACCCAAGTATAAATAACACCACCTTGTGCTACACCATTATCTTCTACTAATACATCTAAGCGAATTAATTCGCCTGAACATACTTCGTTATCAGGAATTGGTGTAAGCACAATGTCTGTTGTACAAACTTGGTAACCAAAGTCTTGGTCTAAATCAATTGGAGTGGCAGGTGTTAAGGTTGTTACCGAAGTATCATCCAAAGTGCCATCCAAATCATAGGTTTGTGTACCTGGTGCACCTACGGTCATTATTTGGAAATCGCCCATTGGCAATCCAGTAAATAAGTAGTCGCCAGTAGGGCCAGTAACGGTTGTATAGGTTACATCATCTGCAGTACCCAAAATACCATCGGGTCCGTACCAAGTTAGGTTTACAGTTACGCCTGGAATGCCTGCTTCTGTTCCACCATTATCGGTGCCATCTGCATCAACATCATCCCAAACATAATCGCCAATTTGACCATCACATGCTACGGTTACACTTACATCGTTAGAAGGACATCCTAGTGCAAAATCAGTAACATTAACCATAGAATACGTACCACTTGGCACACCTGGAATAATTAAGTTACCAGCAGGGTCGGTACCATAAGTACCATCAGCAGCACCTAAGCCTGTAACCGTATAGAAAGTAAATGGAGATAAACCCGTTAAGGTTACTTCGCCACCTGTTCCATCTGTTGAGCAAGTGCTAGTAGCACCACCAAGTATTGGACTTTCTAGTAAAGTTACATACGTGTACGTAATATCTAAACAAGTAGAAGCATTAGACAAGTCCATAGATTCTACATCATCGCCTACGCCTAATGCGCCGCCACCAGAATTAACCAATGTTACGCCACCAACACTACGCCATACAATAGCATATACTCGATATACGCCTGGTGCTAAAGCATTCCAATTAAAGGCTGCTGTTGCCAGCGGTCCTTCAATGATGGTACTACCTGTAGTGCCACCTGGATCATCGTTGGTTAATACATAGGTATAAGAATAATCAGGAATTGGCGAAGGAGGCGCGCCATAAGCACCGCCATATTGCGTATCAAAAATACCATCTGTATCACTTCCATCCCAGAAATCACCTACATAAGGTAAGCCAAAGGTTACCGTAGGGTCTTGTCCTAAACAGAATTCTACTTGAGGAATATCGCCTGCATTTACATTACAACATACTTCTACTGTTACAGAAATAGTTGCACTGTTGATACAACCTGCTGCATCTGTATAAGTATAGGTTACCGAGTTAGCTCCTACCGCTGCCGCCGATGGGTCGAAATTACCCACAGCATCTACATAAGCCGTTGCGGTAAATGTACCGCCAGTAGGACTAGCTGTTAAAGCAACTG
>JAHDBT010000071.1 GCA_020630215.1 Bacteroidota bacterium | reverse complement strand
AAGTGCAAAAGATCAAGTAGAAATGACGGATTTATTTTTTATGCGTTACTAAGATCGAAAATTTGCTGCACCACCCTAAAGTGTCAACTATTTTACAGTCTTGATAAACTTGTTTTAGGCAAAAAAAAAGGACAGGTACTTCACTTAGTAGTACCTGTCCGCTTTACCCAAAACTTTAGATAAACCCAGTATCTACTTAATCAATGTTACAACTTAGAAAAACGTAAACAACAAAAGGGTCTTTTTTTTCACTTTTTATAAAAAAAAAATCTACCTCATATTAATAAGGTAGATTTATAGTTGATAATTGGGTTTATTGTTGGAAAAAGGGAGGTTTAGGGTGTATTATTTACGATAGCCGTTTTTATCACATTTACCGTGTTTTCCTTTACTTTCTCTACTGCGATCTTCTTGTTTGTGAAAACCTTCATGTCTACCCGAACGTTGGCAACCGTCTACACCACATTTATTATTGTTTTTATTTTTATGGTACTTGCCTTTCCCTTTGTTATGCTTATTATAATCTGACTCATACTGATTCTTATCTTTATTTTGCGGATATGGATTAGGACGAGGTGCAGGTTTTGCTCTATCGTCTACATTAGTAGGACGGTGCTTACCTTTCTTCTCTTTAGTTGGTGGTATAACGGTACGAGAACGTGGCGTTGTTTTAGATCTTGGCGTGGTTTTGTCCTGTATAGTTGTAGTACGAGAACGTGGCGTTGTTTTAGATCTTGGCGTGGTTTTGTCCTGTATAGTTGTAGTACGAGAACGTGGCGTTGTTTTAGACCTTGGCGTAGTTTTGTCCTGTATAGTTGTAGTACGAGAACGTGGCGTTGTTTTAGACCTTGGTGTGGTTTTGTCCTCTATAGTTCTAGTACGAGAACGTGGTGTGGTTTTATCTTTTACTCTTGTAGTACGAGCATTTGCTCTCGATTGCGAGGAACCATTGTCGCCTTTTTTATAATCTTTCACATCTACCGAACGAGTTCTAGTACTTGTTTTTTCTTTGTTACCACTTGTTTCTCTTTCTCGAATAACCGTTTTGTTTTTATCAAGGGGTTTGTATATTTTAGCAGGTGTTTTTTTTCCTTTTGCAGTAGTAGTCGTAGATTTGGTTCTTGTTGGGGCAGTTGTTGTTTTAGTCGTTTTTTGACTGGTTGTTTTTCCTGCCGTATCGTACCTTTTAACCTTTACTTTACCCTTACGTGTTTGTGCCGTTTGTGTTTTGGCAGTAGTACTTGTATTGTTTTTCTTAAAAAAACCCTGTGCGACTGAAAGATTGCTAGTAAATGCGGTTAACAATATAATCAGGCTGCAAATTACAGTGAATTGTTTCATGTTTTTGGCTTTAAAATATTAGGAATGCAATGTGATTGCAGGTAATAAAAAAAGAAGTTTTAACCTTAAACCTTATTGTAAGTAGTTGGGCATAAATAATGTGTCGATTATTTTTGTCCGACTACTTAAAGTAGTAGTTAATGAAAATTAGATGTTACAAAGCAGCAAATGGTTTAATGGTGCCGAAAATTTTTATTTAGCACGCTACACTTTTCCTGTTTATATAAATAGATAATAACGCTTAAACAATAAGTTATTACTAGTGCTACATTTACCTATTAAAATAAATTTTAACAAATAACTAAATCAAAACTGTTCTCCCTAAAAACAAAAGGCCAAACATTTTTTCAATAGCTGTTATATGCAAGAAACCATATATCCCTTTGAAATACAAAGACATACAAAATCAACAAAATTATTATTTCTCATAAAAAAAGTTGCATTTTTATGACATTCGCAAAAATGGCTATTTTTAAAGTGTAACACTTAGATAATCAATTTTTTATAATGAAAATTAGTTCATCATTTTCATGTCCTATTTGTGCAAACTATTCTTCATTCGTTTATTTTTTGGAGATAATATGCTTATCTTCGGCAACAAGCCCTATAAAATCAATTTATTGATTCATTTGAAAAGCCACTAAAAAACAAAGTCCAAAAGGAAGAAAGCATAAAAATATGCTCCCTTCTAAATTTACAAACTATTCTTTTTATTCGCACTAAATACTCATGCTATTATGAGAACCACTCTTGTTTCCTTTTTACTGTATTTGAGCTTTATGTTAACTGTAAATGCTCAACCCTATTATTACAATCCAGATATTAGTAACATTCTGGATGCACATGGCTGTACTGGTTGTCATGGTTCAACTGGCGGATTAAGCCTTAACACTTATGATGATGCTTTGGCAGGCGGTCTTAACTGTGGCCCTGCCTTTTTAGCTTACGATGTAGAAAACAGTCCTATCTACAATAAATCTACCGAAGGTGTAAGTAATTGCGCTGGAGGTATTATGCCGCCTGTAGGCTCAGGTAACGACCCTGTAAGTGCAGAAGAACTAGCTATTATTGCCGAATGGATAAACACAGGTGCTTTAGAAAGTGCTGCCACTGCTTGTGCTGATTTGGTAATTGCCGCCTACACAGAAGGTGCTAGTTTTAACAAATGTATTGAATTATACAATGGTACTGGCAACGATATTGATCTCGGCACTTACTCCCTAGATGTTTATAGCAATGGCAACGACGCAGTAAATGCAAGCTTTGAATTAGAAGGTACCATAACAGATGGCGGCTATTTCTTAGTTTGCCATCCCGATGAAGAGATTGCTGGATTAAACCCCGACTTTACAGCGAACTTCTCTTATAATGGCAATGATGCTATTGCTCTTAATAATGGCACTAGCAATATTGACGTATTTGGGCAAATTGGTGTAGACCCTAGCGATACGGGATGGATGACCGATGATTGCATGACCGAAAATCAAACTTGGGTTAAACTAACAACTGGCGACGAGTGCATGTACGGCAGCTTTAGCGGTACTAGCGATTTCTCTGATGCGCTAGGCAATTTGTATGAATGCTCGGCTGCCGACGAAGGTTTTGCCTTTAATTCTTTTACGGAAGAACCTGCCGAATGTCCAGAATTAACCCCACTTGCAGATGCAGGCACGGTTATTGACCTTTGCCCTGGCGAATCGGTTGATTTAATGCTGCAAGTTTTTGGTGCAGAACCAGCCGATGTGGTATGGGAAGATGGAAGCACCGGCATGACCTTTAACACAGGCGCATTAGGGAACGATGCTTGTGGCATGTTTAGCCTAACTTACACCGCAACCGTAGTAGGTGGAACTGTTGCCGATTGCCCCGATGATGTAAGTTTAACGTTTACCATAAATGTGCTTCCTAATTTAACTGCAATGGCAGATTTAGAAATCAACGATTGCGGAGCAATACTCATGGATTACTGCGAAGATGCTTCCGTTAGTTATACGGTTAATGGCGGCGATCCAGTATCGAATGATGTTTTTGAAGGCACACCTGGAGAAGGCCCTTATGAGGTTATATTTACCCTAACCGATGCGAACTGTTCCATGTCGCTAACAACTAACGTTGAGTGCGGCTCAGGCTTTGAATGCCCTGTACTAGCTTATCCTGATGATGTACAGGAAGATTATACTATTTGTGCTGGCGAATCGCTTACACTTGACATTTCGATTGTTAGCGGTGCAACAGAAGACGATGTGGAATGGTCTACAGGAGAAACGGGTACAACTAGCATTACCTACTTATCGCCTTTAGAAGTCCCTTGTGAAGGACTTAATGAATCTGTACAAGCTTTTGTGGCTTATCCCGAATTAATAGAATGCCCTGATGCTTTTAAAATTTATAACATAACGGTTTTACCCGATCCTTTAGCAGGCATTAATGTAAGCGTTAGCAATTGTAACATCGTTTTAAATGATGTTTGCGATGGCTACGATGTTAGCTACAGCTTAAACGAAGGAGAAACACAAACAGGAACAGATGTAGTTTTAGACCCAGGATTAAATAATGTTAACTTTACCATTAGCAACGATGTTTGTAGTGCTACTTTTAGCGAAGAAGCAGCATGTGCCGATGTAGGCCCCATATGTCCTAGCCTAGTTCCTGCCGAAGGACTTAACCCCAATATCTTTATTTGTTCTGGCGAAAGTGTAGCTTTTAGCGTGCTTGTTTTTGATGCAGAACCAGAAGATGTAATGTGGTCGGATGGAACCATAGGGTTAGATTTTAACTCTCCCATTTTAACCAATCTTATTGATTGTAATTCTTCTATACAACAACTTTCGGCAACTATTCCAGGAGAACTCGTTGAGGGTTGTTTGGAGCCTTTTGTACTCACACTTAATGTTACTGTACTTCCCGACCCAGCCGCTAACGCAGACATTGTAGTGGATAATGAAAATTGTACCATTCGCCTTGTAGGAGCTTGTGAAGATACAAGTGTTAGCTATAGCGTAAATGAAGGCGATATACAAGCAGGCGACTCCTATGAAACTACAGCAGGCAATGTGGAAAGCGTAGCTTTCTTTTTAGAAAACGATTGTGGCATGACTTCTTTAGAGGGCACGGCTAGTTGCCTTACTAGTACAGCATGTCCTAGCTTAGTTGTACCTGCTGGCGTTCCTTTAGAGTACACCGTTTGTGCTGGCGAATCGATACCATTAATGATAGATATTGAAAATGGTGTGGCAGAACAAATAGAATGGACGGATGGCAGCACAGGCAATACAGGAATGTATACTGCACCCGATTTTGTTGAATGTAATGGCGGCATGGAATTATGGGGAGCTTACCTATCAGAAACGAGCGACTGTGCTGGCGATTTTGTAGGCTTTATGATTAATGTTGTACCTAGCCCTAGTAGCGTAGAAATACTTGCAAACGAAGCAGCTTGTTCTATTACCTTATTAAACACTTGCCCTAACTTTGATATTAGCTATTCGGTAAATGATGGGCCTGCACAAGATGGCGGCATTTATTTTGCGCCAAGTGGCACAAGTGGTAACATTGAGTTTTTTGTAAGTAGCGGCAATTGTGAAATGCCCATCCTTTCAGAAACCTTTAGTTGTAGCGGTGGCGGAACAGGTTTGCCTACAGGAAGTATTAGCGGAGTAACTTGGCTAGATGCCAACCAAAATGGACAATTAGATTTTGGAGAAGATGTAATTCCCTTTGTAACCATTAGCCTTTACAGTTTAGATGGCACGATGGTAATTGATAATACGAGTTCGGAAATTGGGATTTACATTTTTAATAACCTCCCTCCTGGCGAATATTACCTAGGATTTGATGCGGGTCCAGATTACGACCCCTCTACCGCTAGTTATATTAATGCTGATGGGCAAACTGGTATTATTACTGTTGTTGCAGGCAATACAACCGAAGGCATTAATGCTGGTTATATAAGCAATGAACCTACTGTTTGTGACCTTTATCCACCTCTAAATATTAATACCGTAGCCATTAACGATTGTGAAGCAGGCACCTTCCGAGTACTCGCCTCTATTAGCGGCGGCACTCCCGAAGCAACTGGCAATGGCTTCTATAACATTATTACTGAAAATGGTTTTGCCGCTAGTGTTCCTATCTACGAAGTATTTCAAATTGGCGTATTTCCCATAGGCTCCAGTTATACTATTTCGGCTACCGATGCCAATGGTTGTATGAGTACCCTCAGCGATAACTCAGAATGTACACTGCCTGTTAGCCTTATTAATTTTGAAGGCAATGCTCAAAAGGAAGGCAATTTACTTACCTGGACAAGTGCCTCCGAATTTAACAATGCCTACTACGAATTAGCAAGCTCTACCAATGGTACTGATTTTAAAGTTGTTTCGCATATTGGCGGCGCAGGTACTAGCAGCCTACTCAATAAATACCAGTTTTTAGATATCAATCCTGCTGGCTTAACTTACTACCGCCTTACACAAACCGATTACGACGGGCAACGTAAAGACCTAGGAACAATCATTGTTAATCGCAGCGCAAACAACAACGAGCTAGCTATTGTACAAACTAATTGCCATAATAATTGTGAGGAAATTCGTTTGCAATTTACAAGTACTACACACACACCTGTAAACATTGCACTTTACAATATTAATGGCCAATTATTGTACAGCCAACAAGTAAATGCCAATGTAGGTAATAACGAATTAAATATTGTAACTCCTAGTTTACCAAATGGCATGTATTTAATTAGACTGGATAATGGCTTAACTGCAATTAGCACAAAAGTGTTAAAATAACAGTCAAACATATATTTACACAATAACATTTTGTGTAGCAAATTGGATATACTTCCTTTTTGCTACACATTTTTTTTTCGGTTTAAGGTGCAACTTGACTTAGGCTAAAACTTTCAATACGATGAAACATCCATTGCTATTATTATTTTCACTCGGCACTATTGTTCTCTTATCCTGCCAAACAAATCCAATAAAAAACAATCCTTCAAAGCCCATAGTTACCACTCCAACAACAACAGAAAAAAACATTCCCCCAGCACCAAGAAAAATAATTCCCGAATTTGATAGAAGTAAAAGTAAAAACAAACTTACTGCCAAAATAAAAAATAAAGACGCATTAGTTGTTCATGTAATGGTGCCTTTATGCGATAATGATAATCAAGGAATTGTAAAGGTAAATAAGCAATTAGGAGATGGATTAAATTTAAGAACCAATTTATATTGGGGTTCCAAATACGGTATTAAAAATCATTTTAAGGTTTTAAAAGATTGGCAATTTATTAGTGCTCAAAAAGATATTAGTGCGGATATTTTAGAGCGAGTTATTTACCAAAAAAAATATTCCAACAATACCACCGTTTATTTAGTAGCAGATGCCTACAGGGGCGACCGAATGAAAGCCTGCGTACAAGATTATTTAATGGCAATTGCAGGACATAAAAAAGAATTGATTGCTATTGCATCAACAACAAAAATAGGAATTCACTCACAAGCAGATTTAGTAGTATTTAATGGACACAATGGCTTAATGGATGTAGAAGTTCCCTTACAAAATAACCAAGACCAACAGCAACGAGAAGCCGCTATTATTGCTTGTGCATCTCATAATTTTTTTAAGGATTATTTAAAGGCTGCTAATGCTTACCCACTTATTACTACCACTAATTTATTAGCTCCCGAAGCTTATGTACTCGAAGCTTTAATTAATTCGTGGGCGCAACAAAAGGAAGGAATTGAAATTAGAAAAGCGATTGGATTGGCTTATCATCAATATCAAAAATGTGGGGTAAAAGGAGCTACTCGGTTGTTTAGTACGGGGTGGTAATTGGTGGCTACTTAATTGTGCTTTTATCCTACTACATCTTCCTATAAATATACTCAACCACATTAGGTTTTGTGCAAATAGTTGTTTAAGTTTACATCAAGCGACACGCTTGAAGCCCGTTACGTTCCAGCCGTGAGGCTGTACCAGGCGTTCTTTTTTTTACAAAAAAGAACCACCACCCTATTAATTCATTCATCAATATGCTTCGTTTTTTTACTTTGTTTTTTTCCTTTTGCACCATTTTAGGCATTATTGCCCGAGAACATTTTATACTAGGCAGCCTATTACTTTTTTCGAGGTGGATATTAGTCATCGGTTTACTTTTTGCCTTGTTGCTACTAAGAAAAAAGGCATTCAAAAAAACAAAAATCATTGGCATCATTAGCCTTGTACTATTACTTGCCGATTGGACCTACGATCAATTATCTTTTGCTAAAGCTTATGTTTTTAAAAGTGAGCAAAAGCAAAATTTAACCATCTTAAAGGTTTTATCTTTTAATGTATATTTTAAATGTAAATCGCCACAAGTAAACATTAATACCATTCTCGAATACGACCCAGATATTTTATTTTGCCAAGAAATTACCCCACAATGGAAAGATATTTTAGACAAAGCCTTACAACAAAAATATCCACACCAAAAAATAATCGCTTTACGAGGCACACATGGCGTTGGCGTGTATTCCAAATTTCCGCTTAGTGAAGAACAGCAGTTAAACAATAGTCATCGCCTACCCTATGCCCACTTAGTAACAGTAAATCATCCTAAAGGAAAAATAATTACCGCCAACACCCACCTAGCTTCCCCAGCTATTGCCTTCGAAAATCCTAGCAATTTTATCAGCTTATACCAAATCAATAGTGCCGAACGAAAAAAACAATGGAAAGCATTAAATCGTATTTTAGCCAAACACAATCCTAGTACCCCCAAGTTAATTGTAGGCGACTTAAACACCTTAGACTACGAACCCCTCTACCGCACTATGCGAAAAACTTGTGTAGACACTTACCAAGTTGCAGGCGAATGGCCAGGATTTACCTTTCCTAATTCCAACAAATTACCCTTTAAAACCGCCCGCCTAGATTATATTCTATTGCACGGAAATATTAGCACTCATAAAACATCGGTTGCTCCCAAAAGTAGTTCTGACCATTTTGCTGTTTATGCAGCATTGCAGTTTTAAATAATATTTTTAATCATAAAAAACAATATAATTATATGAATTCAGGAACAATCAGGAAGTTTCTATGGCTATTTATTCCTTTGGGGCTGTTATTATTTAATATTGCCTGTTGGCAAGCAGACACAACAAGTTCGCCTCCCAAAAAGAAGTACATGCAATCGCCTGGCAATCATTTTTTAGTAGAGTTAATTGATTTTGAAGATGCTTTTAAAAAGGCATTTAAACAGGAGGTAAATGGAGCGACTTTTATTTTAGGAGGTGCCAATCCAAAAAAAATATCCGACCAAGAATTAGGGCATACTTTTTACTTTGACCAAGCCGATACTCATTTTAAATATGTAATTAAACTAAAAAACATAGCGAGTAAGGAGGAGGAATTTAAAGTAAATATTCAGGGATTTACAAGGAAAGGCAAATCGTTAAATCGCAATTTTAATCCTGGCAACTTCGATTTTTCTAAAGGAACCTTATTGACTATGGATGAACGAATTTTTAAACTAAAAAAGACCTTGGTTAGGCTTACTTACAAATAATTGTTCTGCTCAACACCTTTTTTAATCGTTACTAAACATAATTTTTCTTAACTTCGTGCTTTTAATTTTCCGAATTTCTTAAAAATAAGTCATGGGTAAAAAGCAAGCACTTCAAAGTACTATTGAAAGTATTAACGAACAGTTAGCTGCATTAAAAGAGGAAGAAAATCCAAATCAAACAGCGCAAATAGATTTGCTTTTTGAATTGGCGGATGCACACTCCGAATTATCGGAATACGATCAAACAATTGTTCATTTAAATAGCTGTTTAGAATTACTAGATAGCCTTCAATCTGCCGATGCTAAAAAAGCCGATGCCTATTATGAATTGGCTTGTGCTCATTACCGCAGCGACGAAATGGATAAAGCCATTGAGTTTACTGACAAAGCCGCCGAAGCTTTTGAAGCACAAGAACGGCCAGAAGAGTTGGCAAAGGTAAATCAGCGCAGGGGATTAATTGCTGCTAGAAAAAGTGAGTTTGATGCCGCTTACCAATTGTTTACCCTAGCCGCTACCCAAAGCGAAGCCGATGAAAATTGGAAAGTGCTAGGCTCGTCCTATGCAAGCATGGGCGATTGGCACTATATGCAAGAGGAATTTCAGGAATCGGTGAATCATTATAAACGAGCAATTGGCAGTTTTGAAAAAGGACAGGATTATAAAATGGCTGGCAGTTGTTTTCAAATGATTAGCGAAATTTTATTAAAACACGATAAAAAAGATCAAGCATTGCAAGGTTTAAGTAAAGCCGCCAATCATTTTGAAAAAGCCGAATGTTTTGAAGAGGCTGGCGTAACTTATTTCCAAATGGCCAAAATATTTGAAACTCGAAGTGCTTATGAAGATGCTATTAGAGAGTTTACCGCCGCCGCCAATGTTTTTGAAAAAGCAGGCAACGATTTTGAACATGCAAATGCCTTAAATCAAGCTGCTTACCTACACGAAGTATCAGACGAATGGTCGGCTGCCTTAGCTTGTTATAAAAAAGCATTAGCCCCTGCCCAAAGTTCGGAAGAAGAAAGCATTGTTAATGTGGTAGAGGAAGGCATTGCTCAATGTGAAGAAGCCCTTGCCAATGGAGAGGAAGATACAGAAAAGGATACTAGTAAAGGATTTATGGGAAAAATTAAAGGCTGGTTTGGCAATTAGTTTTTTGGTAGAAACGCAATGCGTTGCGTTTCTACCAAAAAAAACCAATTATTTCACCCCCATTTTCTTTAATTTTTTGTGGTTCAAATCCGTTTTAACACCGCCTTGAAATACCACAATTTTTTGTTTCTTTCCGCCTCTTTCCTTCGCATATTCTGCATATTCTTCTGCTTCTTCAATAGTATCGTACGGGCCTAAAACCACCATCATTCCTTTATCGGTATATTGCAAATCGATGCCTGTATTTAATTCTACATAGGTATAATAGGTATCATTATCTACATTTTTAAAAGGGCCAATAAAAACTTTAAAAGTCATTTTTTCCTCGGGCAAATCAGACGTTGTACTTGTATTGCTCATATCTATAGCACTGTCTGTTGAGCTATCTACTTCCGTTAAGCCGCTTACGTCGATACCGCTTGATGTTGGAGCAACAATGGGTTTGTTAATAATTTCTGCTGTTCCTGCTCGTCCTTTATTGGCATATCGGTTCATAAAGTTTTTACTTAATACGCCAGATATAGCAATTACGGTAATCTCCAAACGGTTATTTTCTTGGTGTAAATCTTCGCTGCATTCCATTCCGTTTTGACAGTGATTGGTAAGCTGCGATTCGCCATATCCTCTAGCAATCACTCTGTCGGGAGCAATGCCTTTAAGCATCAAATATTGTCTAACGGCTTCGGCTCGTTTTGAGCTAACTTCTAAATTCACAAAATCGTCTCCTCTAGCATCGGTATGTGCGCCTGTTTCTACTTGCAGTTCGGGAGTGTCGCTTAAAAAGTTGGCCAATTTATCCAGTTCTCTTTCTGCTTTTTTGGTTAGTTTCCAATCTCCTGCTTTAAAATTAACACTTTCCATTCCTACCATATTATTAATTACCAAATTGGTAAAATCAGGTTGTCCAAAAGCCATTGTTGCTTGTTGTGGTGTACTTTCTGCTGCGGTAGCATCGCTAGAAGCGAAGTAATAAATATCATCACTTCCAAAGCCTCCTAAGCGATTAGAACTAAAATAACCGCTGCTTTTATCTCCAGTAATGGTTAAGCCAAAATCGTCTTTAGCCGAATTAACAGGATAGCCTACATTGGTAGGTTTTCCCCATTTATTATTTTCTTTGTTGGCATAGTATATATCTAAACCTCCCATGCCAGCATGTCCGTTAGAAGAAAAATACAAGGTGCCATCACGGTGAATATGCGGAAACATTTCGTTGCCAGGAGTATTTACGCCTCGTCCTAAGTTTACAGGGCGGCTCCAAGTTGTATCAATTAAAGTACATTGGTAAATATCCGTTCCGCCAAAGCCACCGGGCATATCCGACACAAAGTATAGGTTGTTACCATCTTGCGAAATGCTTGGGTGTGCAATAGAGTAATCACGGCTTTTACCTTCCTCTTCTCCCCCAAAACTAAGCTTATCTACATTGCTCCATTTGCCGTCATCGTTCACCGTAGCCGAAAAAACACTTAAATGCAAAGCACCTTCTTGACTTCTCATTTTTTTGCCTTTAAAAATAGAGTTTCTAGTAAAAAAAGCTTGGTCTTCTTCGTAGTTAAAGCTAATAGGTCCATCGTTAAATTGACTGTTAATACCGCCTTTAAGTTTTACTGGCTGTCCATAAGTATTTCCTAGCTGACGCTCGCTATAGTAAACATCCAAAAACACTCGGTCTTTAGATAAGCGTGCCGAAGTGCCTTCGGCTAGTTCGTCTCTATTGCTACAAAAAACAATGCCTTTATCGTAGTATACCGCACCAAAATCGGAGCCTTCTGAATTGAGAGGTAAGAGCCAAATTTCGTAATTGTTTTTATTTTGTTTGAGTTCTCTTTCTTTTCTACAACCATCGGCTAGGGTTTTGCCCCAATCGTCAAATTTAGCATATTCGGTAAACCATTTAATGGCTTCTTCGCATTTTCCGTTGCTTTGCAAAATTTGTCCGTAGTATAGTTTATATTCTGGTTCGGGCGGAAACTGCCCCATAATTTGGTCGTACCAATACTCTGCTTTTTCATAATCGTTTGTTAAACGATAAGCCTCCGCCAATTTGGTTTTAGCTTCTATCGAGTTGTCTAACAATAACACATCCCTATACAAAGGAATTGCTTGTTCGTAAGCATAGGCATCAAAATAGGCGTTGGCTTCGTTAAGCATTTTTTTAGCTTTTTGCGCTTGTGCTGGCACAAAAACTACAAAAGCTAAAATCATTAAAAGGCAGTATTTAATAGTTTGTAATTTCATTATTCAAATTGTTTATTTTTATTTTCAGAATAGGAAAGGAACGAGTGACTCAAAACCTAAGTTCTTGATGCCCCAAGCTTTGTTTTTTTTCCTGTTACAGCGTTATTACTCGGTCACGTAACTACGGCTATGCTCCCTCGCAATGCCTTGTTGCAGAAAAAAAATCGGGCGGCTTAATCATCAGAAACTTAGGTTTTGAGCCACGAGGGGTTTGAAACGGTTTATTAAATTAACGCATATTGGGTAATAAAGGCAGCCATTTCGTGTAAGAGCTTGCTAACAGGCAAACCCATTACATTAAAATAACAGCCATCAATTTTTTCAACTCCTACCATCCCTATCCATTCCTGAATAGCATAGGCTCCTGCTTTATCATAAGGTTGGTATTTTTGAATGTAATAATGGATTTGTTCATCGCTTAATTCGTTAAAGTAAACGGAAGTTGTAACTGCAAAAGTGTGTTGCTGCTCCTGATTTGCTAAACAGATGCCCGTAACAACTTGGTGAACATTTCCCGATAGCATCTTAATTGTTGCAAATGCATCTGCTGCATCTTTGGGTTTTCCTAAAATAACATCGCCAAAAGCCACAATCGTATCTGCTGCAATAATAAGCTGATGGCGCTTAATAAACGGCTTTACCGCCTCCGCTTTACAAGTAGCAATATGTTGCGGTATTGTTGCTACGGGTAAACCAGGAGGAAAAGTTTCGGCAGTATCCTGCGTAACAATATCAAAGGTAAATCCAGCTTCGGCTAACAGCATTTTTCTGCGTGGAGATTTAGAGGCCAAAATTAGCGAATAGCCTTTACAAATATCTGTGTGCATAAAGAGTAAAAATGTTTTAAAAAAAAGTGCTTTCTGCAAATATACTTAATTGCACTTACTGAATGGTTAAAAAAACGTTTTTATTACCGTAACAATTTACAATATTAACTTGGCAAAACATTTAGTTGTGTTAAAAAAATGTATAAAAATAGCCGTACGTTTATTCAATTCTATAAAAATTAGTATCTTGAAACAACAACAAGCTACCTAAGCAAATACGTTACCATTCAGCAACGAGTAGAAAGTACTTTTGTATAATGTAGAAAGACGGCTCGTTACACTCGTTTTGTAGGTAAGTGAATGAGAAAAAATAAATTCCAAAATTAAAACCGTCTTTCTACCCAAAGCGAAGCGTGCTTTCTACCTTCTACTACTATTTAGCGAATGCAGAATAGTAAACAAATACTTAACTATTACAACATGAGCAACAATAACAATCATTTTTCTACTGCGAGTACCATCCCCCAAAGAGGAATGCTGATTGCAGCGATTGGACTGCCTGGTTCGGGAAAATCGGCGGTAATACGAGAATTGGGGAAATTACTCAACGCCACCACTTTTCACGAACCCGAAGAAGCGGAGTATACGGCAGCCGTTACGCAACGGCATATTTGCGGCAACTTTACCGCTATGACTTGGTTTAGGGCTAGGCGACTCCCCCCTCTGTTTGAAGCCCACTTTATGCGCCTAGCAGGGCAAACCGTTTTAGTAGATTCGTACTACGATAAATTGTTTGGCTTGTTTGTTGGTAAAAAAGGAATGGAATGGCTTATTGAACCTAGCGATAATTATTTTAAGGTGGTAAAAGATTTACTAGCCCTCGACTACGAACGCCTCCCGAATGCCGATTGCCTAGTTTCGTTTGAATTGGATAAGGAAACGTGGATTAAACTGCTACAAATTAGAGGTAGAGAATTGCTAGATAATGACGAACTATTTAGAGATAGTTTTAATACCCAACAATATTATATTGATGCCGCTAAACATTATGCTGATAATTCTAATTGTAAACTCATTCGCTTTAAGCAGGCCTTTTCATCGCCTAAAGAAATGGCGGTGCTGCTAAAACAACAAATGGAAGCTGAAGGGGTGCTGCCTGTTGCGGTAGGTACGAATTAATTGGGTAGCACCTTTTCGTGAAATTGTTGTTCCTTTTCGGCTATGCAGAGAAAGTTCCTGAATTTTCTCTACATTTGCATAAAATTACGGGAAACAAAAAAGAATGCACCATTCTTTATAAACAAAACCTAAATCCCCATATCATGAAACAGTTAACAACCCTCGACGCTACTTTTTTACATGTCGAATCTTTTAGATCGCCGATGCATATTGGCGGCGTTTATATTTTTGAAAACGCCAATCCTAATGAAGGCTTAAACTACGAAAGCTTTCGAGATTATATGCGAACTCGCATTGAGGGCTATCCTATTTTTCAACAACGGTTAGTAGAAGTACCGCTAGATTTAGGGCATCCGTATTGGTTTGATGATCCTTCGTTTGATATTGAGCATCACCTTTTACATGTAGCCTTGCCCAAGCCTGGCACAGTAAAACAATTACTTAAATTAGCGGCACAAATTTTTAGTCGCCCCTTAGATCGCCAACGTCCTTTGTGGGAGGTAACCATTGTAGAAGGACTAAAAATGGATGGTGTACCAGAAGGAAGTTTTGCCATGATTCCTAAAATTCACCACGCAGCAATTGATGGCAAATCGGGGGTAGCTTTAATGGTTGCGTTGTTTGATACGATGCCTACCATACAAACCACACCTTTTGTAAATAAACGCAAAAAGCCAGAACGCATTCCTACCAAAGTAGAGTTGTTGGCGCGTCATACAGGCGATGCTTTAAATACGCCTTTTAAGTTGGCAAAACTGGCCAGCAAAACCATCGAAAATGCTTTAAAGAGCAATAAAAAGAAAAAGGAAATAAAAAGTGGTAAAGTGCCGCCTGCACCTTTTACCGCCCCCAAAACCATGTTTAATGTAGAGGTTACGCCACATAGAATTGTGGATGCAACGATTGTATCTTTAGAACGAGTAAAAAATATTAAAAACACAACAGGTACTACTATTAACGATGTAATTTTAACGATTTGTTCGGGCGCATTGCGTTCTTATTTATCAGAAAAAGAAGCGCTGCCAAAAAAATCCTTGATAGCCATGGCACCTATATCGGTACGTACCAAACGAGAAGATGGCTCGCTAGGAAATAAGATTTCGGCCATGCTCATTGCCCTCGCAACCGACGAAGCAGATCCAATACAACGCTTAAAAAACATCAACGAAAGTTCTTCGGGTTCTAAGGTGATACGCAAGGCGGTAAAGGCAGAAAAATTGATGGATTATATTCCAGCACAGGTAGCAGCTAATGCAGCACGTTTGTACACGCGTATGAAAATTGCCAAGCTGCACAATCCGATTTACAATTTGGTAATTACCAACGTCCCTGGCCCTTCTACCCCACTCTACATGAACGGGCATAAGCTGGTAAAAAACTTTGCCGTTGCTCCCCTAATTGATGGCATGGGTTTAATGATAACCGTTTTTAGTTACGATGGCACTATTTCGATTGGCGTAACTTCGTGCCGAGAAATTATGCCAGATATTGACGTGTTCATCAAAAAAATAGATATTGCTTTGGATGAGTTGGAAGTAGCCGTGCTAGGAAAAAAAGCGAGTGTTGCTAAAACTAAAACGGCAACTAAATCTAAAAAAAGAAAAACACGTACCAAACCTAAAGTAACGGTAAAGGCGAAGGTGAAAAGCAAAACGGCTGCTAAGGCGAAAACACCTCCCGAAAAAGTTCAGGCAGCGAAAAAAACAAATCCGATGCAGGAAATAAAAGGGCCTAAGAAGTAGGTGTTTTTTTTGGGGGGGGGCATCCATGCCTTTTATTGAATATCGAATGAGGATTCGTTTTCCACTTATAGTAAAAATTTTCGACATGCATTATCGAAGTGGTTTACATTTTTAGGCGCAAGCCAGAGGCTTGAGTACCGTTTGGCTCAAGCGAGACGCTTGACCCTGCGTCCATTTTTTTAATAAAAAATGAACGCCTGTTCCAGCCTCCCGGCTGGAGCGTAATGGGCTTCAAGCCTCTGGCTTGCGGTAATACAAACAACCTATTTTATATGACAAAGCCACATAAGCAATCCAATGACTAAATGCTTATGTGGCTTTTATTTTATTGTTAAATTCCTACAAAAACGCTCCCTCTCTTAATGCAAAACCATCTCCCCCTCCGTTACCGTCACCATATTTTCCGCTGTAATCTCCTTCAGCGTCATGGTGTGTATTTCGTTGCTTAAAATCGGGTCGTAATCGGTTTGAATTTTAATGTAATTATCGGTAAAGCCGTTCATTTGGTTGCCGTTGTTTTCTGCTTCAAACAGTACTTTTCTGCTGGTGTTTAAATGTTGTTCGTAGAAAAAACGTTTTTTCTTATCCGATAAAATTCGGAGCATTTTACTGCGTTGTCGGCGTTCGTTTAGGGGCACTACGGGCTTGATGTCTAGGGCTTGGGTGTTGTCTCTTTCGGAGTAGGTAAAAACGTGTAGGTAAGAAACATCCAACTCATTTAAAAAGCGGTAGGTTTCTAAAAAATCCTCGTTTGTTTCGCCAGGAAAACCAACAATCACATCCACGCCAATACAACAATGCGGCATTAATTCCTTAATTTTTGCCACCCTATCCACATACAATTCTCTAGCATAGCGGCGGCGCATCATTTTTAAAATTTTGTTATTGCCCGATTGTAATGGAATATGAAAATGTGGCATAAATCGCTTAGACTGTGCGACAAACTCAATGATTTCGTTGTTTAATAAATTAGGTTCAATGGAGGAAATGCGGAACCGTTCAATCGGCACTTCGTCCAAGGCACGTATCAAATCTAAAAACTGCACTTGCTTGTCTGTACCATCACTCATGCGGCGGCCGTAGTCACCAATATTTACGCCTGTCAACACAATTTCTTGGATGCCGAGTTGGGTAATTTCCTTGGCACTGTTTACAATATTTTCAATCGTATCGCTGCGGCTAGAACCTCTTGCTAAAGGAATCGTACAAAAGGCACATTTATAATCACAGCCATCTTGCACCTTTAAAAAAGAACGAGTGCGCTCGCCAACCGAGTAGGCATTTACAAAAAAGTTAGCATCCGACACTTCGCTTGCCACAAAATGTCCTTGTCGTTCGCTTTTAGGTATTTCGTTCGTTACCAAGTCTTCCAAATGTGCTACTAGGTTAAATTTTTCGGCAGCACCTAGCACTAAATCAACGCCTTCAATAGCGGTAATTTCTTTAGGTTTAAGCTGTGCATAGCATCCTACAATAACAATATATGCCTGTGCCGAATGTTTCAAAGCCTGCTTAATGAGCTTTCGGCATTTTTTATCCGCATTGTCGGTTACCGAACAAGTATTGATTACATACACGTTGGCCTCCTCGTGAAATGGTACTGTTTGAAAGCCATTTTCCGTCATTAATCGCCCCAAAGTAGAGGTCTCCGAATAATTTAATTTGCATCCTAGCGTATAGAAAGCAACCTTTTTTCCATTCATACTGTCTGTGTTATGAGGCAAAGTTAAGAAAATTTGAAAAGAATAGGACAAAAGTACCGTGCATAAGGAGCTATTTTATTTTTCCTTTAGATAGGCGAGTATAGTTGCTCTTCCATAATATGCTATTTATTTTTGTAAATTTGCGTCTATTTTTTTTTGACCTGTTTATCTATTCAACAAAAGTAGTGGACATTTTATTCTGGTAAAATACAGCAAAACCACCTGCATACCAAATATCAAATACTCTGTACCATCTACCAAGTTTTTTTTTGACTCAAGCACCATTTATGTTAAAGATTGGAATACTCGGCGTTGGGCATCTGGGAAAGATTCACCTTCGATTATTGCAACAAATACCCGACTACCAAGTAGTAGGTTTTTACGACCCCGACGATGCAAATGCACAAGTAGCTGTTGAGCAATTTGGCGTAAAGCGATTTGATAGCATTAAAGCATTATTAGCAGCCGTAAACGTTGTTGATATTGTATCGCCCACCATAGCGCATTACGAATGCGCAGTAGCTGCGGTTACTTTGGGCAAACATGTTTTTATAGAAAAACCGTTTACCAGCTCTTTGCAAGAAGCCGAACAGTTGATTACCTTAATTGAGGAAATAGGCGTTAAAGCACAAATAGGACATGTAGAACGATTTAATCCTGCTTTTTTAGCAGCGCAAGATAAGTTAGCATCGCTCCAACCTTTGTTCATTGAAACACACCGTTTGGCACAATTTAATCCTAGAGGAAATGATGTGTCGGTTGTGCTAGATTTAATGATTCACGATTTAGACATCATCCTAAATTTAGTGCAAGCACCTGTTAAAAACATCAGCGCAAATGGTGTAGCTGCTATTTCTAAAAGCTCTGATATTGCCAATGCTCGAATTGAGTTTATTAACGGATGTGTCGCCAATATTACGGCTAGTCGTTTGTCTTTAAAAAACATGCGTAAAACCCGTATCTTCCAGCAGGATGCTTATGTGAGTATTGATTTCCTAAACAAAAAAACGGAGGTCATTCAAATATCCGAACAAAAAGATAAAGATAAATACCTGCAAGCATTAGAATTACCTAGCAAAACCGAAGGCGAAAATAAATTTATGGTATTCGATTTTCCAAAGGTAACACCCGTAAATGCTATTGAAATGGAATTGCAATTGTTTGCCAAAAGTATTTTACAAAATACGCCCGAAGTAGTGAGTATGTACGATGGATACAATGCCATGAAATTAGCCTACCAAATTATGGAGGTTATTGAGCAACAAAGCCAAGTAACAATTAATGGTTAACGATTTTTCTAGCAGGCATTCACAATCACTGATTTAACTTTTAATGAAACAACGAATACTAACTATATTACTAGCATTCATCATCATTGGCAGTAGTTTTACTGCTTGTAATGACTCCGAACCGCTACCCGCTTTACTGCAAATTGATACGATGCAAGTGCAAATTAACAGCAGCTTAGAAGGTTCTGGTTCGCACAATATTAAAAGTGTAGTTGTGTTTGTAAATGAACAATCGCTAGGGTTATTTGATTTGCCAGTAACCGTACCCGTACTAGCAACAGGCGAAGCCGAAGTTACTTTGCAAGCGTATATTGATGCGTTCGCTAATAACAGAAAAGCATATCCCTTTTATAGCCTCGACCAATTTACGGTTAACCTAACACCGCTAGAAACCAGCGTTGTTAACGGAACTATTGCCTATCGAGACAATGCCTTTTTTGCTTTTAATACTGATTTTGAAGTAAGCAGCAATTTTGAAGATACGGATCAGAATAACACCTTATTACAACTAACTAGCAATCAAAACTTGGTGTACGAAGGCGTACGGTCTGCAAAGGTTGAATTGAATGAAGCGAATACCCTCTTTTCTATTCAAACCATTGATTATTATACCTTACCCGGAAATAATACACCCGTATATTTAGAACTGAATTACCGCTGTAGCGCACCCTTTCAAATTGCAATTGAAGCGATTAAAGATAATAGTACTCAGATTATTTGGCCCGAAATTTATATCAACACCAAAGAAAACTGGAATAAAGTATATATCGAATTAACCGAAACCGTATCTAATTTGGCACTCGAAAATTTTACCAGTTACAAAATTATTTTTAGAGGAGAACTTGCCGATGAAGATACCGAAGCTACTTTTTACTGGGACAATATAAAACTGATTTATCAATTTTAAGAATTCGTTGTTGGTAATAAAACCAAAAAAC
>JAHDBT010000683.1 GCA_020630215.1 Bacteroidota bacterium | reverse complement strand
GAGCGTAACGGGCCTCAAGCGTCTCGCTTGATGTAAATGTCAATAACTATTTGCATAAAACCCAATGTGGTCTAGTATATCTGTGGTCTAAAAATCGCCAGCAGGAAAAAATCAAAGATCAAATTTCAAAAATCAAAAATCAAACCTCCCCAGCGTCAGCATAAAAAAAATCAAAGATCAAATTTCAAGAATCAAAAATCAAACCTCTCCAGCGTCAGCATAAAAAAGATCAAATTTCAAGAATCAAAATTCAAAAATCCCCCTTCCTTCATTAAACTTCCCCCTACCAAAAAACGTCTAATCTTCATTATCACAAAATAGCTCAGTTCCTAATTAAATTTTAGTACAATGAAAAACGGATTACACTTTATTATCGGTCTAATATTCCTCTTCGCTGCTCTTCCAACACAAGCACAAACTTTTATCTCCGACCGCCAAGCGCAAGCCGAGTTTTACCAACAATTTAACCTGCAAACCGAAACACAATACGACAGCCTCGCTACCGTATTATTTGGCACCGATTTTTTAGGAACCAGCAACAACACGTCCACGCCCCAAACTTATAAAACTGCCCAAACCAACACCCTAAGCCACCAAGTATACGGATGGCAACCTTATTGGATAGGAGAGGGGGTGTACAATGCCTACGATTTTTCCTTACTCAGCACCCTATCGTATTTCTCTTACGAAGTAGAACCTACAACGGGCAATTACTCAGACATTCACAACTGGAAAACCACCAACGCCATCACCAAAGCGCAAGCAGCAGGCGTAAAGGTAGAACTCTGCGTAAGCAATTTTGGCGCAAGCAATAATGCAACGTTTCTTAGCAGCACCAACGCACAAAACACGCTGATTGATAACCTAATAGAATTACTCAACTACCGAAATGCCGATGGCGTAAATATTGATTTTGAAGGTATTGCCAGCGCACAAAGAAACGACTTTACCAATTTTATGCAACGCCTAAATACTCGCCTCAACAACGAACGCCCTGGCACCAACATCAGCATGGCTTTGTATGCCGTTGATTGGAACAGCGTATTCGATATTCCGAGCTTACATAACTTGGTCGATCAGTTTATTATTATGGGATACGATTACCACTACCGCAGCAGCGATAAGGCAGGGCCTGTTGCGCCGCTATATGGAAGCAGTACTTGGGGCAATTTAAGTTTAAACAACAGCATTAACACTTACCTCGATAAAGGTGTTAGCACCAATAAATTACTCCTAGCTGTACCGTACTACGGATACGAATGGGAAACCACCAGCAGCGCAGTAGGAGCAAGTACCGTAGGGTCAGGCACTTCCCGAACTTACAACTATATACAAGACAATTACAGCAATCAAGTTTACCGCTGGGACGATAACAGTTTGTCGCCCTACTACAGTTTTGTAGCAGGTGGACAGCAATTACAATGCTGGTACGAAGACGAAATGAGTTTAGGCGAACGCTACGATTTGGTACGCAGCAAAGGACTTGCAGGCGTAGGTATTTGGGCATTAGGATACGATCATGGCTATACCGATTTATGGGAATTACTAGCAGAAAAATTTGCCGATGGAACGGTACCGCCTAACAGCGATTACACCTGTGGCGAAACCCTCTACGATTCGGGTGGCGAACAAGGCAGCTACCAAAATGGCGAGGACTATGAACTGACTTTAAGCAATCCTAATAACGGATTGATTGCCCTAGATTTTAAGGAATTTGATTTAGAACAGAACTACGATTTCTTATATGTATACGATGGCGCAAGTACCAACGCTACCAATATTGCTACGCTAACAGGAAATGTTTTACCTACTCGTATTGTTTCTTCGGGCAGCAAATTAACCCTCCGTTTTGTAAGCGATAATGCAACAATTGCAGGTGGTTTTGAGCTAGTATGGCAATGTGCCAACGCAAGCGATAATCCAACCACCAACCCTAATAATAATGGCAATCCCGATGTGTTTCCTGAACCAGAAGAGGAGCCTGTTTTTTGTGCAGGAAAAACCAGCATTACCAGTATTGGCAGCAGTAACAAGGGCAGTTACGAAGTCAATTTTAAAGACGAAGCATGTGATGGTGCTAACCTATTACAAGGCTATTATCAAGTGCTGTACGGCAATACCAACGATTGGGAAGCCAATACCCAAAACGGTTTCTTTAACGACGATTTTAAAGCGCAAACCCTTCGCACTAGCTGGACAAGTGCCAGCGGTAATTGGAGTATTGACAAAGCTACAGGCGCATTAGAACAAAGCGACTATTTAAACAGTAATACCAACTTACACCATGCCTTAGAACAAGACAGCCTGCAAAATTACCTCTACCATTGGAAAGCTAAAATAGGCGGCGCAGGTAACGACCGTCGTGCAGGGCTTCACTTTTTTGCCAGTAGTCCCGATGCTGAAAACCGTGGCAGTTCTTATTTTGTGTTTTTTAGAGTAGACGATAATGAAGTGCATATTTACAAAGTACTAAACGATGAGTTTACCTTAGTGAGCAACGAACCTTGTGTCGTAAATGCGGATGTTTTGTACGATTATAAAGTAAGCTACAATCCTACTAACGGAACAATAGCAGCCTACCAAAACAATGAATTGGTAAGCAGTTGGACAGACCCTAATCCATTACAATCGGGCAAATACTTATCTTTACGTACTGCCGATTGTAGTACGCACTACGATTTTGTGAAAACCTACAAAGCTCGTGCGGCAAGTGTAGAAGTAAGCATTGGCACAGCCGCCAATAACGATGTGGTTTCGGGAAGCGGAAATATTACGACCTCTTTCCTAATTGCCAGCATCGCTAATTTTACCGACTATACTTGGAGCAATATCGCCACTAAAACATCACTCGATTTAAACATTATTCCTACCGCCAAGCCCATGTTAGTCAGCAATTTAAATGTTTACCCCAACCCTGTAAATACCTATAGCGGCAACCTTACCTTACAGTTTGATGCAAAAGAAACCGTCAACACCCAAATTATTTTGACCGATTTATGGGGCCGCACCATCAGTAATAACACCTACGATGCAGCAGCAGGAAGTAACAATTATGTATTAACTTTACCTAATTTAATAGCAGGTACTTATGTTGCCGCACTAATAACCGAAGGAGGATGTATTGGTCAACAAATATTGGTAGTGGAGTAAATGGTTTTTCTTATTCTTAGTGAATGAGAAAAAATAACCTCCACCAATTTAATTTATTCTATTTCCCA
>JAHDBT010000682.1 GCA_020630215.1 Bacteroidota bacterium | reverse complement strand
AGCGGTATCGTTTTTAGCTTTCCAAAAAGTAATATTATGCCCATAACTCACATTGCTCGACCAAATTTCGGTAATATGAAAATCAATACAATTCTCCATATCCATCACTTTAGCTACCTCCTCATAATTGCTTGGTATTGTTAAATCCTTGTATAGCAATTTAAACAATTCACTAAAAGCAATCGTATCTCCTTCCTCCACAAAACCATTGTTTTCGATGAGATCGAAATCGGTTGCTGCCATGCCCAAATTTTCTTCTACAAATCCTTTATCGAGCCTCGAACGTATATTATGGATGCCCATGTATTCGCCATTTACAAAAACAATAGCGGGTCTAAATCCCGTTGTTGTTACCTCCATCATGCCCTTTGCAAGTCCTTGCGTTAATCCATCTCTAATTAAAGTAAAGCCCCAATCACTGCCCGAAGCACGCAAAATAAAATTATCGAAATTCGTGCGTCGTTTATCAAAAAACAAAGGATAGCTTATATTATTTTCATCATATTCGTTATCAAAATAAATGCCCAACATTTTCTGTGGTGATTCCCAGGAGTTTAATCCATTAACCTTTGTACCTGCTAATTCGTTAAAAGCAGCACGGTTGCCCTCGTCCTTTTCAAACAATTCAATATTAATAGGATATTTCCAAGAAGGTTTAAAATTTTGCACATACAATCCAATATCCGCATCCCAAAAATAGTCGGGATTTGTGGCAATAGATACGACGGGTAAGTTTCGTTCCGCTAAATTTTCGTTGATAAAATAGGATTGCGTGCTGGGTTTTCCCTTAATGTAATTAGGAATAAAAACACTAGCTCTTAGTATAGTTGTGCTATCAATTTGCAGGGGTGTTGTATAAATTGGCGATGCCCAATTAGGAGCCGTTCCATCGGTTGTATACCGAATCGTTCCGTTAATAGTTTGGAGTGCTACTTCTAGAGAGTTGTTGTACAAGCCGCCTTTAAGCGAAAATTGGGGGCGGTAAAAAACAATGCCCTCCCAAGCAGTCGTATTGTTTTTTTGATTAGGCGTTGGCGTTTCAAAATAGCCCCAGTTAGCATGTCCATCTGTTATGCGTCCAAAAGAAACATCGGTTCGTTGTTGTTGGTAAATAATAGAATCGAGGAGGTTGCCGAGTTTATCAAAAAGTCCTATTTCTTCTCCTGCTTTGGTAAGTTTAAAATTGGTATGCCATCCATTATCCCTTGCATCTGCCCACAGTATAAAATGCCCCTTTGCTGCTATTTCTGCACCATTAGGTATTTGCCATTTATCGAAATTATTTAGGTTATCACTAATAAAATAGCCCGAAATATCGACTGCCACATCCGCATCATTGTACAGCTCCACCCAATCAGCGGTGTCCCCAAAATCGGGGTCGGTAATACCACTAGAATTAGAAACGAGTAATTCGTTAATGTAGATGTTGGCTTGCATGTTGGCAGTTGTATAAAGTAGTAGGCAGCCCATTATAATTAAGTAGCGACATAAATTCATATTATATTTGTTTTAGCATGGTATTTAGTATCGGGAGGGTGCAGTTGCATTTGTGCAGACAATTTATAAAAAAAGATGCTAAAAACAAGACTTTCCGTTGCATATAAGTTACTTACCTTATTTATTTAAATTTACACAATATGGCAAATAGCGTCCGTTCCTAATTCCGTAGGAATGACCGACATTGTAGCCCTTGAATTTATTTATGGGACCGCAGAGAAAATTCCCGAATTTTCGCTATAGACAAACAGGGGGAGGGATACCTGTTCGCCTATTCAGCATAGCTAATTAAATTTAAATTGCGTCTGTATTAAAGACTAGTAGGAATCTTGCGTTTTATTTTGATGTATATTAACAATACAATCGCAATAATTTGCACGACTAAAAAAAGGAATATTCCAGAAAACACCAACACTTCAAGAATATAGGCAAGGCGTAGACTAGAGTGGTTATAATTTGTTGCGAGGGGGACTATTGAATAAGTAAAGATTGCTATCGGACAAAAAAAGGTGTACCAAACCAGCACATCAACCAAACGGACGAACGGCGTTGCTTTACTTGCGTTTCTAAGCGAAAAATAAATGCCACCTAGTATTGGCAAAAAGACAAGTTCGAAAGGTATAAATAGGATGGAGGCAGGAAACATAGTTTCTTTATTTGTATTTGCTCCATCAATAATTATTCCCCCTAAAATAAAGATGGGAATGAGCCACCATATTAAATATTTGCTTCTCATTGTTGATTGTTAATTTAGGTTTTAAGGTTTTGGTTTGCCCAAATTCTAAACTGTGTACCTCGTTTGCTACGTACCCTAAAACCAATGGCTAAAATCATATCGAGGGCATAAAAAGTAACCTCGTATTTTTTGCCATCTGCGGCAGTTGTTAAGTAATTCTTAATAACTGAATTTGCTACTAACTCTTTGTCATTCAGTATATTAGTTATATGCATACTGACATTTGGAATAGAGGTGTCAAAAAGTTCTCCCAATTGTTTTTGGTTCATCCAAACATTGCCATCTTTAGCGTATAATGCAACGGCCGCTTTGCCATCATTGGTTTTATAAATGATAATATTTTGTTGTTCTTCGCTCATTTATAGGGTTTAATAGTTCTCAATAATTTCGTTCAATAAATTGTCCGTTTCGATTTCTAAAGCCTTAATATCGGTTTTTTGTTTGTGTTTTTTTTCAATATTTACAAAATTTAAAATGGGCAGCCAATTAAATGTCGTTTAATTGACAAATTTTAGCGCACGGAATTAAGGGTGTGGGTAGAGAAAATTCATGAATTTTCTCTACGTTTCCCATTGAATTCCTTCTACACTATTCCTTTAATTTGCTCATTAGTTTACGGATACCTTTACGCAATTCCACAGAAAAAGCCGTAACCAATTCCTTTAAAATCAGTTACGGCTTTGTTGGGTGGAGCCTTCGGGAGTCGAACCCGAGTCCAAGCATACCAACTCGCTACTCTGCGAGAAATCTGGACTTCGTCAATTATTACCATCTATGCCGGATCATTAGCGTGCTTGTCAAAAACCAGTAAAGCCCCTTTTTTTAGTGGTCAGTGGTCAGACCGTTCGCTGCGCGCTCTGTCAGAACGCTGTGCTGTCAGTTTTCTGCTGAAGTTAAGGATTTTTGATTCTTGATTTTTAAAATTTGATTTTTGTTTTTTTTCCTGCTAAGTAACGCATAAAAAATAAATCCGTCATTTCTACTTGATCTTTTGCACT
>JAHDBT010000681.1 GCA_020630215.1 Bacteroidota bacterium | reverse complement strand
TCACTCAAAACCTCATTTTGCCGCACAATTAGTTTTCGGTCAGGCACTAAATAGGTTTGCTACAGTAGTAAAGCGAAGTACAAGGGGGAAAACTTATTGTTAGCCACTACCCTGCCCTGCTAATTTTCTAAGCAATCGCTAGTTCGGTTTCAACTTCTTCGTAAAGTGCATTTAATTCGTTCATTACAAAAGCGGCTAACTCTTGTACATAATTTTGCGAAAAATCAAACCTAATGCCTGCAGCTTTATAAATATCACCAATACTTTTGGTATAACCTAAGCTTAGTGCATAGGTGTAATTATCAAGTGCTTGTTGTGGATTTTCTTTGTATTGTTTCCACATTGCTATTGCACCTAATTGTGCCATTGCATATTCGATGTAATAAAAAGGTACTTCAAAAATATGTAGTTGACGCTGCCAAGATGCCGTTCGTAAATGCTCGTAGCCTTCCCAGTTAGTAAGGTGTGTACTAAAATCTTCATTAATAGCACGCCATTTGGTTTCTCTTTCCTCAATGGTATGTGTAGGGTTGGTGTACAGCCAATGTTGAAACTGGTCAATGGTTGCAATCCAAGAAAAACCGCTAATTACTTTTTCTAATTGAGTAATTTTAGCACGTTTTAAATCTTCTTCCTTATCAAAATAAACATCCCAATGTTCCATAGAAAATAATTCCATCGACATGGAAGCCAATTCTGCTACTTCTGAAGGTAAAGATTTAAAGCTTTGTAAAGCTAAATCACGACTTAAAAAGGAATGTACTGCATGGCCACTTTCGTGAACCATTGTAATTAAATCGCGCATAGAACCTACCGAGTTCATAAATATAAAAGGTACGCCCATTTCTGGTAAGGTGCAGTTATAACCTCCTGGCGATTTGCCAGGTCTCGATTCTAAGTCTAAATAATTCATTTGGTTCATAATGCTTAAATAGCTGCCAAACTCTGGTCGTAAACGAGCTAAACATTGCACCGTTTTATCTACAATTTCTTTGGTATTTTTAAAAGGCTTTAAGGGAGCTTTACCAGAAACATCTACATCGCCATCCCAAGGGCGATAGCTCGATAAATTTAATTTTGCGATGCGGCGGTTTAAAATACTTTTAGATAAAGGTACTATTTCGCTGGCAATAGATTGGTGAAACTGAAAACAATCATCAGGAGTATAATCAAATCGCCCTAGTGATGCAAACATATAATCACGATAATTTTCAAAGTTGGCATTTTGTGCTATTTGATGACGCAACTTTAATAAATCGTTGAATAAATTATCTAAACTTTCCTTTTCTTCTAGACGACGTTTGCTAATAGCAAGGTAAGCCTTTTTTCTAATCTCACGGTCAGTATCACTCATTAACTGGCCTGCCTGTTGCATGGTTTTTTCTTCTCCGTCAATATTAACCATTAAGCTGCCCATTTTTGCTGTATACTCTTTGGCTTTTAAGCGGGCTTGTGTTTTTAGTGGAATATTTTCTTCTCGAAATAAAGCTAGGCTACTTTCTATATCACGCAAAAAAGTAAAATAGTAGGTCTTATCCAGATCTTTAAAAAATGGGCTTTGTACCATTTTTTGATTAGTTTGGTAAGATACTGTTGTTAGCTTAGGGGAAATTTGAGTTACTACAAATTGATAGGCTTCTGTAATAGCTTCGTCTTGCGTATTGCAGGTCATTTTTATCATTCGCCAACGCATATCTTCTCCAATTACTTCACCAAACTCGTTGCTATCTGTAATCAATTTCTCTAAAGCTGCCAGAGAGTCAATCTCTCTGTTTAGCAAGTTGTCCGTATAAGGTTGTAGGTCTTCCCAAGAAGTAAAGCTAAAATCATTTGGTAAAAAGTTTCTAGCTTTTCGCTTTGGAGGGGATACTAAATTACGGTTCATTGTAAATGTTTTTTATAAGTAAAAATTAGTTTTGATTGCAAATATTCAAGGAGATTTAATTTGCAAATGATTACTATTCTGCATTTGCTAAATAGTAGTAGTAGGTAGAAAGAAGGCTTTTATTTAACTGTTTATTCGGCTATTTTAGTCTCTCCTAATCAACTAACTACCCAATGGGCGTAACGAGTAGTTGTATACATTATACTTAGGTGCTTTCATCTATTTGCTAAATAGTAACTGCAAATGTTTATGCCTACATTAATCGTTGTAAAATCTTTGGATGCTTAAATGAGCGTGAATTAGTATATTAGGTCTAGTTGCTAGTTTAGTGCTGTATAAGTACTTGCGCATGAGTGTATATAAATATGCCGAATGTCCGTAAAGGGAATAACGAAATATTTAAAAAATATACAAAAAAAAAAAGCATAAAACGCTATACCTTTAAAGATTAGCCTGTTTTATGCTTTCTAAGATTTTAGTCTTTATTTTCTGTTGTTGCTTCTACAACCGTGGGAGTATCTGATTCTGTTGTTGTTGCTGCATCTTCTTCAACTTCCTTTTTAGGTTCAAGGTCAATTACATCAAGCGGCTTAATAATATTAAACCACTTAATTAGTTTTTTAATATCGCTTACATAAACCCGTTCTTCATCGTAGTTGGGTAAAATACCTTTTAAATACGATTTTAGTTCTGCCGAACTTGCCTTTTTAGGATTAGGTACTGTAACACCTTCTTTCGTTTCTGCAACTAACATTTTACGCATTACTTCTTCTAAACCTTCGCTATCAGTAGTTAAGGAGGTAGCAGGATCGTAAATGTAAATGCCAATTTTATCTAAAGGCGAAAATGTATGAATGCGGTTTGAAGCAAAACGAGGATTACCGCCAGCAAGTGGGCGAATCATCACGCCGTCAGGACGAGCGTTTAAGCTTTCATATAAACCAGGCATGGCACTAACGGCCAAAATATCTTTAAATTCCATATTTTATTAAATGATTTTTCACAAAAATAAGAAAAAAATATGGCCTGCTTTTTATTATAGACTAATAAAAAACTGCCTTTTTTACGTTTCAAATACGGTAATGTCACCCAATATACCTATATAAAGGAAATTTAATGCTTTTTGGTGACAGTAAAAACACGTTACTTTATTTGGTAAGTGATGGATGCGAAATAAAATGAACCGTTATGTGCGATTGTTTTGTTCAGGACAAGGCCGCAAAAACGCAGCATAGCAGCGCTACGCAAGGCTTTTTTAACGCAGTACTGGGCAAAAGAATAAACAATAATGGGCATGTTTCAGCAGTCTTAAAAGATAGTTGACACTTTTAGCTGCAAGCCACCCG
>JAHDBT010000680.1 GCA_020630215.1 Bacteroidota bacterium | reverse complement strand
CTTTTACAAGGGCGACTGCGTGACACTGTTAATCGTACTATGTTAGAATTGAAACAGCTAGTCACTCGGATAGTTGGTGGCGGTTCTCTCAACTGTTAATCGTACTATGTTAAAATTGAAACAAATTGAAACTAAATATCATAAGCACAAGTTATTTTCTTTTTATCCTATCAATCCCACTATCTTAAAACTAAAACCTCCCCTTAACACACAAAAAGCAATTTTTAAGATGTTATTAATGTTTAAATAACTAGTTAACTTAACCAACTAACAAGAAGCATTAGGCACCTTATTCGCCAATCTATTGTAAGAAGAATTTTTGTTGCGTTTTTTTTATGCTAAGAGCTGGTTTACCCCATTTAAAATTTTATAAGTAACTTTGGCCAATAATTTGTTACTACACTTATTATTAGGGAAACCGCAATAAATAAGGTACACAAGCTAACGAGGCTATTTTTTCTTTTAGCAAGGCAAAATTTTTACACATAGCAAGCGCTACGTGGAAAAATTTTAACGCAGCAAAAAGGAAAAAGAGCCCGTCAGATGGGTAGATTATTTTTTTCGGCTTCCCTTAACATAACACAATTACATCATTAAAGCTATTAAACCATGAATTTAGAATCCTTATCACAAAATGAAATGATTTTACTCGCTGTTGCGGGCCTTATTGGCGTATTTATCATCATGAAAATTGCCAAATCTTTAATTAAATTTGCCCTTTTTGCAGGTATTGCCGCCTTTCTTTTTTACCTCGTTACTGGCAGCGATATGGGCGGCTTATTTGAACCTGGACTCGAAACCATGTTCAAAAATACAACCATCAGAGATTTACAAGCTAAACATTGTGCTACAGGGAAAGAAGATAACCTGAAATGTAAATGTTTGGTCAGCCCCATTTATGCCGATATGGAAGATAGACTCGGCGCACAAGGAATTTCGAGAATGGAAAAAGATAAACAACGAATGGTAGACGAAATGATGTCGAGCTTTAAAGCACGGAGGGGCGAAATACAAGAATGCCTAGGCGGTAAAGGCGAAGAAGGCAAGGCGTTTCTGAAAAAAGCGAAAGAACTAATTGAAGTTTTGTCGAATAAAAACTAATCCCATGTTGATATTGTAGTCCCTAACAAAAAAAGGGTTTATAATGTATTTCTATTGAAACCTTGTAATACCTCGGCGTTAACAGGTAAAACAATTTAGCAATTTAACCCTTTAACATTAAATATAAAATTGGGGAACTACCTACGCAACTTAGGGATGGTAAAACATAGTGAGCATTTACCAGTCCGTTTAACAAAAAATAACAGCTAAGTTTAACCTTTTTTTTAAAAAACCAATATCTTTGACCTAACATGAAAAAAACATACTTATTATTGACGATATTGTTAGTAGCACTTACTGCTAACTCTTGTAGTACCGATTTTGATATTGCATCAGACTGGAAGGAAATAACCGTTGTATATGGCTTATTAGATGCTTCCAAAGAAACACAATACATTAAAATTAATAAGGCATTTTTAAGCAGCGATGTAAATGCTTTAGACATGGCTGCCGTTGCCGATTCGCTTTATCACGAAGGCGAATTGGAAGTAATACTAGAGGAAGTTGACGAAAGTGGTAATATAAAAAATACCGCAACCTTATCGCGGGTTAATGCAGCAGATGAAGGGATTGAAAAACAAGAAGGTCTTTTTGCCAATACTCCTTATTTTTTGTATAAATTTGATGGTCCCATAAATCCCGAAAACATTTATAAACTTACGATAAATACTGCCGACGGAGATACCTACACAGCAGAAACAACTGTTATTGGCGATTTTAAGGTTATACAACCTAACCCCCTCATAGAGCTTAATATTGTAGGAACTAAAATGTACTTTAGGTGGAAACAAGAAGAAGGCGCATTTACTTATGACCTCGACTTGTATCTTAACTTTAGAGAATACCGTATTGTAGATGGCGAAGAAATAGACGAAGCTCGAAGTATTAAATGGAATGCGTTTTCTAATATTGATGGAGACTCGAACACTAGCGCAGGCTCGGTTAATTACGAAGTACCAACAGATGCCTTCTATAGTTTTATCGATAAAAGCTTAGACGTAGATGCAACTATTGTTAAACGTGATTTTAAATCTATTACCTTAAAGTTTCATGTAGGAAGCGAAGAGTTAAGCAGGTTTAACCAAGTAAGCCGTGCAAATACAGGCGTTACCTCTAGCCAAGTAAGCCCCGTATATACCAATTTAGAAGGTGGCGCACTAGGCATTTTTTCTACTCGATATACCAAAGAAATTGTAGACTACGATTTAACGCTTAACTCCTATTATGAACTCGCTTGTGGTGAAATTACCGACAATCTTAAATTTGCCGTACACCCTAGCACACCTACTTATCCTAACTGTCAATAAAAAATAAATTTCTTTCATAATAATAATATGGTCAGGTTTTGTATGCTAAAACCTGACCATATTTTTTTATCCCTCCTCCAAAATAACAAGTAATGTTACCTACTTCCAATACAGTCGTTACCATCAGAAAAGCAGTAAAAGCAGATGCCCAAACAGCACACCAACTTATACGAGAGTTGGCAATTTTTGAAAAAGCAGCCGCCCAACACACTTTAAGTTTAGCCGATTTTATAAGAGATGGATTTGGCGAAAAACCTATATACCATTTGTTAGTTGCCGAAGCAAGCGAAACAGATACAACAGGGCAAACAACTAAAAAGGTAGTCGGCATTTGTTTGTTTTATTTTGGATATTCTACTTGGAAAGGAAAAAAATTGTACTTAGACGATTTGGTTATTACCGAAGCCTATCGCCGCCTAGGAATAGGACAGAAAATGGTGAATGCCTTAATGGAAATTGCCCAACAAGAACAGGTAAATCATGTGCGTTGGCACGTACTAGACTGGAACGAACCCGCCATTAAATTTTACCAAAAACTAAACATGAAACTAGAAGCCGATTGGATTACCTGCAAATTTGAAAAACAACAAATTGCAGATTATAAACCCCTCTAAAATTAATACAATTGCTTGCCCGTGCCATTACAGTCATTGCATTTTTCTTTGTTACGCACGCCTTCCCAATAGCCTAAACCTCCGCATTTAAGGCAGGCATCTTTAGATTTAATTAATGGTTTCGATAACATTCTTACAATAACCGTAATTACAATTACCAAAACTACAAACGCTATAATTCTAATTATCATTACAATACATTTTTCAATTAATACTTA
>JAHDBT010000070.1 GCA_020630215.1 Bacteroidota bacterium | reverse complement strand
TAGTGGTATTCAAGCCTGTGGCTTGCAGCTAAAAGTGTCAACTATCTTTTAGGGCCGCTGAAACATGCCAAAACAACTCCATTTTTTTTGGTAAATGATAACATGTTTATCTAAGCGGTTGACACTTTTTTTGGTAGATAGTAGAGGGTACATGCTATTTGGACGGTTCCGCTTCGCTACACCGCTGTAAAGTGTCAAGTACTTTTCCTTATTGGATAAACATGGCCAAATGATATAACAAAAAAATATCCCCTTCAATCAAAAAGCAAAGCAAAAGTATCAAAAAACAATTCAGCAGTTCAGCCATTTAGCAATTCAACCTAAACCGTATTTAATGCAGTTAAAACAAATAGAGCTAAAAATAAACTAAGTAACATAGAAAAAATAGTTCCTATTAAAAATAGGATGTATTTATACTGTCCAATACCATTAATTTTTTTAAAATAAACGACCAACAACACTTCTAAAATCCATCCTAAAGTATAAAAAACATTGGCAAAAAACGCATATATAGCCGCCATTATTCCTAGTGGAATAAATATTCTCAAATCTTCGGCAAAAATAGGTAGTAAAAAAACGGCTGCGCCACTAATTCCTACTAGTAAATTGTAAGTAATTCTTTTCCTTTCCCACCATTTTATCAGCACCAATACTGCGCTACCTGTTTTTTCATTTAGCACTTCTCCTTCATCTATATCTAGTAAATCACTCATTATTTTATTTTGAATTTCATTTCCATTCTAACACAATATCAATTGCGATTACTGCATGAAGATTGGAATCAGCAAATGAATGTTGAATAGTAACCTTATTACTTAATCTGCTTGATTAATTGCCTTGGCTGCAATAAAAGCCGTTGTCCATGCAGCCTGAAAATTAAAGCCGCCAGTAATGGCATCAATATTAATAACCTCGCCTGCAAAAAATAATTGGGGGAATAATTTACTTTCCATTGTTTTAAAATTAATTTCTTTGGTATCAATTCCTCCACAGGTTACAAACTCGTCTTTAAAGGTGCTTTTTCCATTTACTATTAATTCGCAATTACCTATTAAACTTACGAGCGTTTTAATTTCTGCGTTGCTAATATCCCCATAGTTTTTATTTTCTATTTTGGCTAATTGCACCATGCGTTGCCACAATCTTTTTGGTAATTTAAATAGGGGTAAATTAACCACTTTCTTTTTCGCTTCCATTTTTTTCACCTCTTCAATCCGTTCCTTAACCCTTGTTGTTTCAAAAGTATTGCCCAACCAATTAATGGCAATTTTAAACTGGTATTTTTTATCGTGTAAAGTTCTTGCTGCCCAAGCAGATAATTTGAGTATGGCAGGGCCACTTAATCCCCAATGGGTAATAAGTAAAGGGCCACTATCTTTAAACTTGGTTGTTAAAATACGCACCTCGGCATTGGGCATCGACAATCCCTGTAAATCTTTTAGTAATGGATGTTTGATATTAAAAGTAAACAACGAAGGTACGGGTGCTATAATTTGATGTCCTAATTTTGCCATCATCTTCCAAACGGCATTGCTGCTGCCTGCCGCCATTAAAACAGCCTTTGTTTTAAACATTTGGTTTTTAGTATGTACTTGCCAAACTCCTGAAACAACCTCTTTTTGTTCTTCTTCACTAGCTGCTAGTAATTCCAACTTTTGCACACTACAACTGGTGTAAATTTTAATCATCCGTTGGGTGCAAAGGTCCATAAAACAATCAATAATGGTTTGTGATTGATTGCTTTCAGGAAACACTCTGCCATCTGCTTCTATTTTTGTTGCTACGCCATTGTCGTCTAGCCAGCCCATCATATCACCGCATAAAAATTGGTGAAATGGGCCTAACAATTCCTTATTGCCACGAGGATAATGGTTCACCATTTCCCTAGGGTCAAAACAAGCATGGGTTACATTGCAACGCCCCCCTCCCGATATTTTTACCTTACTCAATAACTTGTTCGATTTTTCAAGTATCAATATCTTTAAATTAGGATTGCGTTCGGCACATTGTATGGCACAAAAAAAACCTGCTGCGCCTCCACCAACGATAATTACATCGTATATCATTTTATCTTTTTTATATGTAGCAGTCAGTAGTCAGATCGTTCGCTGACGCTTACTGTTAGAACGCTGCGCTGTCAGTTTTTATGCTGACGTTTTTTTCACGTAGACCATTTGCTGTAGCGTGGGGTAGTCTGTGCTAATCTGCGAAATCTGTGGTGAACAAAAACGCAAACAAACGATACTCAACTGCAAGTAGTTTGATGAAAACAATTTAACAATTCTAGCAGTTAAGCCATTTAGCAAAAATCGGAAACCCAAACGCATCAGCATACATTAAAACCGCACCTCATCCATCCCCTCCACACTAGCATTCGGAAAGTAAGCATCAAAATCATCCGCATCAATTACGGAGTCCATATTTAAATCACCATCAGAATAACCGCTGTTATTGATGCCTTCAAAAACAAAATAATTAAAATCTGCGTAGTTAATAACTCCGTTGCTATCGAAGTCGCCAGCAATTTGGGCAAATACGCCAGTTGCTACTTCTACCTGTTGACTAGTGCCATAAGCTTGTGTTAGTGCGCTAGAAAAATCGTAGGGTGTAGCGTTTGGTAAAACTTCGGCCACACTACTCATTGTTGCTAGGTGATTTCTAGTACGGACTACTATATAGTAAGGCGTGTTAGGAGTTAGGGTGTAAAAATTAACCCCATTCGTTACGCCATCAATATCCACAATTGTTCCATCCTTTAGTAAAAAAGCAGGAGTTCGTTCTACTACCGTTGTACTATCGGTAGCAGTTCTAATTTCTAGGAGTACCCAGTCTACTACATTTACATCAATATCGTTAATATCTGCTACACTTTCTGTGCCGCTGTAAAACCAAGGCGAACGGCCAAAAGGTTGTGCCAGGTCTAGCACTTCTTCCGAACGCAATTCGGTAAACATTTCATTATTAATGGTATCATAAACGGCTTCTAAAAATACTTTGGCTTGTACAATTACGGGGCAAGTTGTTACAGTAATTTCGTGTGTTTCGGCTTTGGTGCAGGGGGCAGTTCCAACGGTATAGGTTAGTGGGTAAGTACCAGCAGCTAATCCAGTTGGGTCGAAAGAATTAGCAGTAACCCCTATCCCACTCCACACGCCACCTGTAGTAGCTCTAGGGTGTAAAAAAGTGCTTAAATCAATAGCAGCATCGCCATCGCAAGGACTCACAGTTGCTTCCCAAGCGGCTACTAAAGCAGAGGAGTTTTTGGTTATGCTAAACTGGTCTACATTGTTGCCATTTTCGTCAATTGCATTTACGGTTAGGGTACTATCTACTACGTTTACCAGCAAATAATGATGCGTGTAATTTTGTACCGAAATATGCGCCCAATCATTCGGCACAGAACTATCTAATGCGCCGCCGCCGCCGCCAGAAGTAACATATTGTACGCCATTCAATTCGCCACGTTCGTAGCCGTGCATGTGTCCGTTAAAAACAAAATCTACATTGTATTGCTCAAAAACGGGTACTAAGTCGTTACGCACTTCCTCTTCCCCATCGTATTGAAAAAAGGGGGTGAAAGGAATGTACCACAATGCATCCCAACCATTACAAAATGGCGGTTGATGAAAATACACAAATACCCATTCGGTAGTTCTACACTCTAGTTCTGAAAGGAGCCAATCGTATTGTGCCGAACCTGCTTTATAATCGTTTTCAAAATTGGTGTGTAAACATATCATTTTCACGTTTCCATATTCATAAGAATAGTATTCTTCTGTGCCAGCAGGATTGTTGGTAAATTGGTAAAAGTCATCTAAAAAAACTTGTGCTGTTCCATCGTCACTAGGATAACCATTTAAATCGTGGTTGCCAATAGCCGTAAAAAAGCAATAGTTTTTGGTAATGTCTTTGTATACATCAAAAAAGAGGTTATCGTACTCGGTGCCATTGCCTTGCGATACATCACCACAAACAATTCCAAAATCGAACGCTCCATTTTGTGCTTCGTTTAACATCGCATCTCGCACCGCATATTGGTCGCTGTTTGCTACACCACAATCACCAAAAACCAACATATTCATATTCGGTTCGGTATCTGGTTTGGCGGTGTAAAAAAATTCGGGGCCCGTTACGGCATTTCCTGCCTCATCAAAAATTTGATAATAGTATTGGGTGTAAGCTTCTAATCCTGTTAGGTCTACTCCATGTTTAGTGCTGGCTGGCGAAGCAACCATATTGGTTAAATTAGTAGGGCTGTCGCCATAATGCACTTCGTAAGCCGCATTAGTGCTAGAACGCCATGCAACTAAAACCGACTCTTGGGCTAGTTTTTGCAAATATGGTTGGCGATTAAATTGTGCTTGTGCTTGTTGTGGAAGGCTTAAAAATAATAGGGCAACAACTATTAATAAACCGCTTTTTTGTAATTGTAATAAATAGTTCATGTACGTGTGTATGTATAATCGTTTAAATTAGTTTTCCTAAAAAAATGTAACCGCAAAAATAGAGAAATAAAAACCGATTACCAGCGAAACAAACAAATAGTTTGTTAGTGTTAACAATAATTGTTTTATTTGCGTCATGCAAACCATTCAGTTTTCTCATGCCAACGGATTTCCTGCGCCATGTTACCAATACTTTTTTCATTTTTTAAATAATTTCAACATTAATTATGTGCCAAATATTGGACATGGCAATTATCCCATTACTAGTAATTGGCCGCATTTAGTAGCCGAACTAATTGCCGATATTGAAAGCAAACAAACGGTTCCAGTTATTGGAGTTGGACATTCGTTAGGGGCATACATCACCCTACTAGCTGCCCAAAAACGCCCCGACTTATTTAGCCAAGTAATTATTATGGACCCGCCATTAATGCGTCCTATTATGCGGCTACTAATGCGAATTTCGGTTTTATTAGGCATAGAAGGCAAATTAATTCCGCCAGCAAAAAAAGCTAAAAGAAGACGGACGGACTTTAACAGCTATGAGGAAGCATACGATTATTTTAAAAGCAAAAGACTATTTAAAAATTTTGCCCCACAATGTATAAAAGATTATGTGCAGTATGGCTTAAAAGAAAAAACAAATGGACAAGGTTTAACCCTCGTTTTTGAAGCACAAAAAGAATACAAGGTGTTTTGTGCAACTCCTTATCATATAAAAACAAGTCCACTTAGCATTCCTGCTACTTTAATTTACAGCAACTCATCAGAGGTATTACAGCCCGCCGACATTTTGTGGCTAAAAAAAGCCTTTAATTGGCAAACGGTTGAATATGATGGTGGTCATTTATTTCCATTAGAACAACCTAAAGAAACGGCCGAATTATTGCTAGAAATAATTAAGTAACGCATAAAAAATAACTCCGTCATTTCTACTTGATCTTTTGCACTTATCCTGCGTTGCAAATACTCGCCGTAGCACTGTATGTCGGCCGCAAGCGGTTCTCTACACTTAAATGCATCAATATGCATTTATTTTGCTACGCAAAAATCGTTCGTTCATAGCTGCGTTTTGCGCCTTGTCTAAGCACAAAACCTCTACGTACAAATTGTCGGATTTATTTTTTAAACGTTACTAATTAAGCGTTTGAGGTTTTTAGTTAATAATGATTCGTAAATAGAATAGCGCATTAGCTTTAAAAACTTCGTGGAATTCCTTTCATAAGCATTCCTAAAATAAAAACAAATTCACATTAAAAATAATTAAAAAACAATATGGATTATTATCAAGAATCTTTATTTCTACATAAAAAATTAAAAGGCAAAATTGGTATACATTCTAAAATGGATGTACGTTCTAAAGACGATTTATCGTTGGTGTACTCACCAGGAGTTGCTGCGCCTTGCCGAGCAATTGCGGCTGATCCAGCAAGTGTTTACGACTACACCTTAAAAGGCAACACCGTAGCCATTGTTAGCGATGGTTCGGCCGTTTTAGGATTGGGAAATATTGGTGCTGCTGCTGCTATTCCTGTTATGGAAGGCAAAGCCATGCTATTTAAAAAATTTGCCAATATTGATGCTTTTCCTATTTGCTTAGATACCCAAGATACAGATGCCATTGTGGAAACCGTAAAACGTATTGCGCCTGTTTTTGGTGGTGTAAACCTAGAAGATATTTCTGCCCCTCGTAGCTTTGAGGTAGAAGCTCGTTTGCAAGATTTAGGCATCCCCGTTTTTCACGACGACCAACACGGAACCGCCATTGTAGTACTAGCAGGATTGATAAATTCGGCTAAAATGCTAGGCAAAAAAATGAGCGATTTATCGGTGGTAATTAATGGCGCAGGGGCAGCAGGAATTGCCATTGCTCGTTTATTACGTTGTGTAGAACACGAGGAGGATTCGGCTTGTATCCCTGTTAAGGAAATGGTGGTTTGCGATAGCCGAGGCATTATTCATAAGGATAGAACCAACTTAAACGATGCTAAAAAAGCCTTGCTTACTTTTACCAATGCCCACAACAAAGCAGGCAGCCTAAAAGAGGCTATTAAAGATGCTGATGTATTTATTGGTGTAAGCATTGGCAATTTATTAACCGCCCAAGATGTAGCAACAATGGCCAAGGATTCGGTTATTTTTGCCCTAGCCAATCCCACCCCCGAAATTATGCCCGACGAAGCCTACAAAGGCGGCGCAGCAATTGTAGGAACGGGTAGAAGCGACTTGCCCAATCAAATAAACAATGTACTAGGATTTCCTGGTATTTTTAGAGGTGCATTAGATGCCCGTGCCAAACGCATTAGCTCAGGTATGAAATTAGCCGCCGCTTTTGCCATTGCCAACTGTGTGCAAGTGCCAAGCAAGGAAGCGATTATTCCTGCCACTCTAAATCCAGAAGTTGCTTATAAGGTTTCGGAAGCAGTAAAAAAAGCCGCACTTAGTGAAATGATGGTTTAAAAATTACAAGTTGTGGCTTAAATCTAAGATAAAAAATTCCAAGAAATCCCTTTTTGTTTAGAAACGCTGATTTAAAATTATGTTTTTGCTAAAAAAATTAGTAAATTTGTGCCTACAAATGCTGCCTAAAAAGTAATTTGGCAAACTATTTTTTTTACCTCCATAAACCTATTAAATTTGCCCTTTGTAAAAAGCAGCCTAAAGTTGTAAAAATTTAAATCTTCGATACGTATTATGAGTAAAAACGGAATAGAAGTTCCTCCAGTAACAACAAGTGATGATGGCTATGATCCGATAGCTGGAAAATATAAAACTTGGTTTTTAGATTATGCCTCTTATGTAATTTTAGATAGAGCTGTACCAACAATGGAAGATGGGTTAAAGCCAGTACAACGTCGTTTATTATATGCTTTAAAAGAAATGGACGATGGGCGTTTCCATAAGGTGGCCAATTTAGTTGGGCAAACCATGCAATTTCATCCGCATGGCGATGCCTCTATTTATGAAGCCTTGGTTAATTTAGGGCAAAAAAACCTAATGGTAGAAACCCAAGGTAACTGGGGCGATTTTAGAACAGGCGATAAAGCTGCCGCAGCTCGTTATATTGAAGCTCGTTTGTCTAAATTTGCCCTCGAAGTTGCTTTTAACTCACACAATACCGAATGGCAATTATCCTACGATGGGCGAAAAAAAGAACCCGTATTTTTACCAGTCAAATTCCCCCTGCTCCTAGCACAAGGCGTAGAAGGAATTGCCGTAGGTCTGTCAACCAAAATTCTGCCTCATAACTTTATCGAACTGCTCAAAGCTTCTATCCAAGTATTAAAAGGAAGAAAAACAAAACTGCTGCCCGATTTCCCTACAGGCGGCATGGCCGATTTTAGCAATTATAACGAAGGTAAAAGAGGTGGACGAGTGAGGGTACGTGCAAAAATTGATTTGCTAGATAAAAAGACCTTAAAAATTAGCAACCTGCCCTATACCGTTACCACTACTAACCTTATTGATTCTGTTTTAAAAGCCAATGATAAAAACAAAATCAAAATAAAACGCATTACCGATAATACGGCAAAAGAGGTAGAAATCCTAGTAGAAATTCCGCCAGGTGTTTCGCCCGATGTAACCGTTGATGCACTCTATGCCTTTACTAATTGTGAAGTATCTATTGCTCCTAACTGCTGCGTAATTCAGGATGAGAAACCAGTATTTATTACCGTAAACGAACTACTAAAGCTATGCACCGAACATACCCTAGAACTACTACGAAAAGAACTAGAAATTAGGCTGGCAGCCCTAGAAGAACGATTGCATTTTGCTTCCCTAGAAAAAATATTTATCGAAAACCGCATTTACCGAGATATTGAAGAATGTAAAACCTTTGAAGCCGTAATAAAAGCAATTGATAAAGGATTGAAACCGTTTACCAAACAATTCATCCGCCCCATTACCGAAGAGGATATTATTCGCCTAACAGAAATTAAAATTAAGCGTATTTCTAAATACGACTCTTTTAAAGCCGACGATTTAATTAAGCGATTGGAAGAGGAAATAAAAGAAATAAAACATCATTTAGCCAACTTGGTTACCTATGCCATTACCTACTACACTAAACTAATTAAAAAGTATGGAAAAGGCAGAGAACGCAAAACCGAAATTCGTAGTTTTGATACCATTAACGCCAAGCAAGTAGTTATTGCCAACCAAAAATTATATGTTAACCGCAAGGATGGATTTATTGGCTACGGCTTAAAAAAAGACGAGTTTGTTAGGGAATGTTCTGATTTAAGTGATGTGGTAACCATTTGTAAAAATGGCATTTTAAAAGTAAGTCGAGTAGGTGACAAAGTATTTGTAGGCAAAAACATTTTGTATGTGGATGTATGGAAAAAAGGGGAAGACCGCAAAATTTATCACGCCGTATACTACGATGGCAAAACAGGACGTACCTTTATTAAACGCTTTGCCGTAACGGCCATTACCCGCGATAAGGAATATCCCATTTCGCAAGGGACTAGAGGTTCTAAATTACTTTATTTAGCCGTGCATCCTAATAGCGAAGCCGAAATTATTACAGTAGTCCTCTCTCCTACTTCTAAAGCCAAAAGCAAAGTTTTTGATTTCGATTTTGCCGAAATTTTAATTAAAGGACGAACCGCAAAAGGCAATATTTTAACCCGCTATCCCGTAAAAAAAATCACCCAAAAATCGCTAGGAAGCTCTACGATGGGCGGCAGAAAAATTTGGTTCGACGAGATTGTAGGACGACTAAACACCAACGAACGAGGCGTTTTATTAGGAGAATTTGATACTGATGATAAAATTTTAGTACTGCTAAAAGATGGTCAATACGAATTTACCTCCTTTGAAATGACCAACCGCTACGAAATGAACAAAATCACTTCTATAGAAAAATTTAGGCGCAATCATACCATATCGGCCATTTATCACCGACCTGATAAGAAAGCCTACTATGTAAAACGCTTTAAAATAGAAGACGGAAAAGTAGGCCAAAAATACGATTATATTGGCCTAGAAAACAATTACCAATTAACCTACGCTACTACACAAGAAAAACCTTATGTAGAATACGACTACCGAGTAAAACGAAATAAATTTACCAACAAACTCGACCTCGAAACCTTTATCGATCTTAAAGGATGGAAATCTTTGGGTAATAAATTAACCGCCTACAAAATAACCGCCGTACGTACTATTGCACCCGAAGGCGAAGAACAAGGTGGTAAGAAAAGTGAACAAGGAAAATTGTTTTAGTTTATAGCCAGTATTCAGTTGCCAGTTTAATGTACTAACATTTTTTTTTTGCACTTAAAATTACCAAAAACTTTGTATTCCCCTGACCACAGCGTGGTCAAATTATGTTAGCTAAAAAGAAGAAAAAATGGTAACCGACCTCAGCGAGGTCGCACCATTAAAAGCTATTATAAATACCAAGTAACCAGTACCATATACCTTCTACTAATATTAAATTACATTAAGAACAAGTTAAGGTCCGTTAACAGACTGTCATTTCTAATAATTTGTCCTTATATTTGCAGCAATAAATTAACCAACATTACTACTAAAGCAGCATTCTAATCTATAAGAACTAAATTTTTCGCTAGTTCAAGCCTGTTTACCTCGCATCTCGACCACGCTCGATGACCGGTAAACTCCTGGTTTTGATTAAAAACAATACTGCTAAATAGTATGCAAAAAATAAAGAAAAATACGATGAGCGAACAAATAGAACATGTAAAATGCCTAATTATTGGTTCTGGTCCTGCAGGTTATACGGCTGCGGTTTATGCTGCCCGTGCCAACCTAAAACCAGTGATGTATACGGGTGCCGAAATGGGCGGTCAGTTAATGCAAACAACTGATGTGGAAAATTACCCGGGTTATCCAGAAGCAGTTACGGGTCCAAAAATGATGGACGATTTTAACAAACAAGCTGCCCGCATGGGAACCGACATTCGCTTCGGACATGTTACCAAAGTCGATTTTACAGGTGAGGTACACAAAGTAATTGTAGATGCCAAAACAGAAGTACATGCTGATGTGGTCATTATATCGACTGGCGCAACCGCTAAATGGCTGGGCTTAGAATCGGAAATACGTTTGCGTGATATTGGCGGCGGCGTTTCTGCTTGTGCCGTTTGTGATGGCTTTTTCTACAAAGGAAAAGACGTAGCGGTAGTAGGTGGTGGCGATACTGCCTGCGAAGAGGCCTTGTATTTAGCCAACCTGTGCCCCGTAGTACATATGCTAGTACGTAGAGATGAAATGAGGGCATCGAAAGTAATGCAAGCCCGTGTATTTGCTGCCGAAAATATAAAAGTACACTGGAACACCGAAACAGTAGAAGTACTAGGAAAGGAAGAAGTAGAAGCCATGAAAGTTCGCAATAATAAAACCGACGAAATTAGCGAAGTACCCGTACAAGGTTTCTTTGTAGCCATTGGCCACAAACCCAATACCGATATTTTTATTGACCAACTAGATATGGATGACGAAGGCTATTTAATTACCAAAGCAGATAGTACCCTCACCAACATTGAAGGTATTTTTGCTTCGGGCGATGTGCAAGATAAAATTTACCGACAAGCCGTAACTGCCGCTGGCACAGGCTGCATGGCTGCTTTAGATGCCGAGCGTTATTTATCACATAAGGAGTTTGTAGCTGCACAAAAAGAAAGTGTAGATGCTTAATAATAAATAGGACATGTTTATCTAAACGGTTGGCATTTTTTTTTGGTAGATAGTAGAGGGTACTTGGTATATAGACGGTTCCGCTTCGCTACACCGCTGTAAAGTGTCAAGTACTTTTCCTTATTGGATAAACATTAAAAGTTTTGACATTAAGCCGGGAGGCTTTAGGCCCGTTTCGCTCCAGCCGAGAGGCTGGACCGGGCAGCAGCGTCAAGCGTCCCCGCTTGAGCCAAACAGGTTCAAAGCCTCCCGGCTTGTAGCAAGAAGTGTAAACTGCTTCGATAAACATGTCTGATTTGTTGAGTGAATTGATTTAAAACAACGAAAAATCTAAAAGGCTTGCGTTAAAACGTGAGCCTTTTTTTTGTCACTCCTCTCCTAAAAAAGCTAGTACCATATCTTTTAAGTTGGCAAGCAATTTTCAGGAGCTTCGCCTTTGTTTTATTTCAGCACAAAGCTACGGAGTACACAAAGTTTCTTGTTGTTGGGTTTGGTAGAGAAAATTCATGAATTTTCTCTACGAAGCAAAGAATTTAAACTAACAAAAAATTAATTCCTCATAGTTTCTCTCCCAATAAAAATTCAGGTATTAATGCTCCAAAAACCATTCTATCCTTCCCACTAATATCCTGTTTTAACTCGCAATTAACAAAACCTTTTTGTTCCATTAATGCCAATGTTTCTTTTCCAAAATATTCATTAATTTCAAAAAATAAAAATCCGTTTGGATATAAATTTTGCAGGGCAAAATCACAAATTTTCTCGTAAAATAATAAGGGCTGTTCATCAGTAACAAATAAAGCCAAAGCAGGCTCATTGTTTAGCACATTGGGATGCATTTTTGTTTTTTCGGCTTGCGTAATATAAGGTGGATTGCTTACAATTACATCAAATTTTTCTAATTGCTGCCATGAGCTTTCGTTTAAAATATCGAGCTGTAAATAATTAATTGCTAAATTATTTGCTAGGGCATTTTTTTTGGTAATGGCCAATGCTTGCTCGCTTACATCTAGCGCAAACACTTCCTTATCAGGCATTAATTGTTTTAACGACAAAGCAATGCATCCGCTGCCAGTTCCTATATCTAAAATTTTAGGAGATGGATTGGGGGGTAAATAAGTTTTCCTTTTTTCAACAATCCACATTACCAACTCTTCCGTTTCCGGTCTAGGAATTAATACGTTTTTATCTACAAATAATTCTAAATCTAAAAAATAGGCTTTGTTGGTAATATGCTGTATCGGAATCTCTTTTTTTAATTTTTCTAGGATAATTAATAATTCCTCTATTTCATTTGGAGCTAGGCTTTCTGTTTCTGCTAATAGCCATGCATAATTTTTATCACAAATATGTTCTAATCCAATTACAGCTAAGTTTTTAGCTTCTCGTTCACCATAAATTGCTTGTAATTCGGCAATGTATTTTTTTATAATTTGCTGAGGACTCATATTTGTTTTTATTATTTATTTTTTTACTACTCACCATCTTAAACTATTATCGCATTTTACTAGAAACCGCCTACTTCTTCAAAGTTAACTTTTGCAACAACCAAGTTCTATTAGCTGTATTTTTAGTCAATTTTATTTTTTCCTCTAGGCGCAATAAACGCTTGGTATTTCCTTTGGGAATTTTTCCTAAACGGGCTGCAAATTTCACAAAGTTCAAATATACGGTTCTATGATTTTCGGACAATAATTTATTACGTCGCAAATATACGGTAAACGAATCGGTTAAAGATAATAGCGGTTCGGTTTCGTCGAGTTCGTAGTAAATTCTGATGAGCAGCATTTTAGATTCCGTGCTGTAAAACACATCATCAAAACTTACTTGATAGAGTGCGCCTAGTGCATCTTTAAATTTGCCTTGGTGAAAATACAAGGTTGCCAAACTGTAAGTATAGGCATTTTCTCTAAACTTTGGATGCAGTTTATTTTTATAAATGGCAATAAAATCTTCTAGCCAATCAAACGCTTCGTTTCGCAAACCTACTTCCACAATGTTTTTATAGGTCCAAGGCGATAAAAAGCCGCCATCAAAAATAAGCGATTTGTTTAACACCGATTGGTATATCTCAAACAATTCTTTAAAATAATGGCTGTTTCCACTATTAATTTTCCGAACACAATAATTAATAGCGTACATATACATATCTCGTGCTTCGGTAACAGGAAACTGCCCTGATTTTTGTGCTAATAAGCTTTTCAGTTCTTCAAAATGGCTTTCTTTTTCAAACTCAGTAAGGCAACGTAAAATGGTGGCGTAAATACTAATAGCAGGCTGTTCTTCATGCGGATGTTGTTCGAGGTACAACATAATTTCGTTGAGGAGGCGTAGGTGATAATCAGGGGCAACAATTTGTTGGCGGTTAATAATTTCACAACTGTATTTTAATTTTAAAGATAGGTAAAACACATCCAAATTGTCGATGGAGTTTTGTAAACTTTGGTTAAAAACATGCTTTTTTTGTCGATCAAAAAACTGATTCTCTTGGCTGTGTACCCAATACTGATCGTAATAAAACCAGGCATTCCTAAAATGATTTATGCCTTGGTGTTTTTGAGATTTTTTTAGCGTTGCTTGAAAAGAACGATTGAGGCTATTATCATGGTAAAATTCGAGCAACATATTGTTTCGTTGGATTTTTTTGTCGTTCAATTTTTCTAGTACAATATAATCTTCCATTACTTTTACCAAATCACTCATACAATAACTTAGGTCTTTTTCCGTAAACGATTTTAATGGCATAAACTTTTCCAAAATGCTTGCCTTTGTTAAATCTACATGATTAAAATCGGGTTTGTAACGTAACAAAAATTCATAAAAAGGCACTAGTGCTTCCCTTTTATTAAAATAGGGCGATACTAGTAAAAATCCAATATGTTTTAACTGCACGTTGGAGAAACATCTCATTAATTGAATTACCTTACTCTGTTGCATAGTGGTTAAATTGTTAATTGTCATACTTCCTACCCAAAAAAGTATAAACAGGTCAGCATTCTAGTCATTCCTTTCCTCTTTTTTTGATAAGCATTTAGTTTACGTACTTTTTTTTAAGACAAACACAAACCATAAAATACTAACAATCAGGCACTTATCAAAATAACGCTATTTAAAAAGCCCAAAAATACGCTAAAAAAATGATGGAACAATCAGCATTTTGTATTTTTTTTGGCTCTAGTTTTCCATCATCTTTGTGGGGTACTCGGAAAAGCTGTACTTAAACCACAAATTCATGAAAATCATTTTAAAATCTATTTTGCCTTCATTTTTGCTTTGTTTATTGCTTATATTAAGTAATAGCAACAGTAATAAATTGCAAGCACAAACACCTCCAATAGTACTAGAAGTAGATAGCTTCTATATCGACACTATTGGTACACATATCTTAGACGTTTTAGCCAACGATTCTGTTCCAGAGGGCATTGCTGTATCTACTACAACCCTAACACCAATCACCTTTCCTTTTGGAACTTTAATTAACCCACCTGCAACTGGCTTCGTTCTTACTGTTGATACCCTCTTGGAAGGTATTTATAGTTTTGAGTATCAAGTTACAGACTCCGCAGGAATATCGTTTAATAGTAATGCCTATATTATTATTGGTGGAAATTCTTCTAGTGTTGATTGCACAAATGATTGTGTATGGCCGGGGGAAGTAAACGGGGATGGCTTGGTGAATGTATTTGATGTATTACCCCTAGGCGTTGCCTTTAATACACAAGGCGAACCTAGACTCGATGCCAGCATTGATTTTACACCACAGGAAGCAACCGATTGGGATACCAGCTTTGTGGATGGCAGAAACTACAAACATGCCGATACGGATGGTAATGCTTTTATTGATGCCAACGACTTACTAGCCATCGAACAGAACTATGCCTCTGAAGTAAGCGGAAAAACAGGACAAAACAATAGCACCGATGCCGATTTTGCCCTCATCCTCGATATTCAGAATGATATTATTACAGCAGATGCCCCTGTTATTGCCAATATATTACTAGGCGATGCAGACGCACTTGCAGAAGATGTATATGGACTGGCATTTAACATTTTATACCCTAGCGGTATTGTTGATAGCAGCACCGTAAGTATTAATTTTGATGGAACTTGGCTAGGCAATAGCACCAATACCATTTCCTTAACCAAAAACCTTTTTGATGGCGCTATTGACGCTGCAATTACTCGAACCAACATGGTAAACGAAAGTGGCTATGGTGTGCTTGCTCAATTATCGTTTTGGGTAATGGAAGATGTAATTATTGGCAGTGGCAAAAACAACGACTTAGAAGAATTGGTGCTCAGTTTAGAATTTGGACAGGTACGTATCCTTAATACTAATCAGGAAGAAATTGAAGTAAATACCGTTGGCGATCAAATTGTAATTAATGAGGTACCTATAATTGCATCTCCTAATACCAATATCCGTATTTACCCCAATCCTGCTAGCCATCAATTAACTATTGATTTATCAAAAGCAACCAAGCTACAAGCACAACAAATACAAATCCTTAGCATAACAGGACAAACGGTTTATGAGCAAAAAGTTGTTGGTCAGCAAAGCAGTATACAAGTGCCTGTTGCCGATTTAGAATCTGCTTATTACTTTTTATTGGTGCATACTTCAGAAGGCATTGTTTCGGAAAAAGTGCTAATTTTTGATTTTTCCTATTGATAATTATTCCTCCAAATAATAGCTTAGACTTACTATTTTTTCTAAAAAATAGTAAGTCTTCACTTCTCTTTATTACAAAAAAAATTACTGCTCACCACACAACAATGGAATGCATAGGGCTGGTAAAAAAATAAATTTACAAATTTCCGCAAAGAAATTTTCTAATAGACAAGGCGCAAAACGCATTAATAGGAACGCTATTACGAGTATTTGTAACGCAGGATATTGGGAAATATCGAAGTAGATAATGTAAATTTATTTCTGCGCCTAGTCTAACAAAAAAATATTTCCTCAAAATGTCTACTTTATTAATTTGAAATGCCTAAAAACAGCATAACCATATAAAATTGGTGCGTAGTAACAAAAAAAAAAAATACTTCACAAATTATAAAAACAAATAACAAATGAAACAACTAATTGGAATTTCAAGCCTCCTTTTTATGCTAAGTTTTATATCTTGCGATCCATCAAGTCCGCTTTCTACAGAAGAAATGATTCAATTGATTGAGCAAGCTAGTTTTGTAGATAGTACTGGTGTAGATACAAGCCTACCTAGTGATTCAACAGATACCGATTGGGGTGATACAACAGTAGTAGTCATTCCTGGCGGAGGTGAACCAACTGATACAACAGGCACAGAATGGCCAGATTCTACAGGGGTAGTCATTCCTGGCGGCGGTGAACCAACTGATACAACAAGTACAGAATGGCCAGATTCTACAGGGGTAGTCATTCCTGGTGGTGGTGGTGAACCAACTGACACAACTAGTACTGGCGGTGGTATTCCTTCAGATACAACAGGCGTTGTAATTCCAGGTGATGACTGTTACGCAGATTTCCAAGATGGCCCTGGTAGTAGTGCAACGAACTTACTTTTTTATCCTGTGATGGTAGATGCAAGTTTAAATTATGCTTGGGATTTTAGCGATGGTACGACCTCTAATTTAGCTAATCCATCTCATACTTTTGCAGGAACAGGTGTGTACAATGTGTGCTTGGTAATTACTACCCCAGATGGTACAAGTTGCTCTTATTGCGCTCCTATTTATGTTTACAGCGACGGTGGCGAACCTTGGGATTCGACAGGAGTTACTTGGCCAGATTCAACAGGATTGGCTGCACCTAATACACTTAAATTTTAGTAAAAAACACTTCTAAATAAAAATTGTCAAAATCATGAAAAAATTATTTTTTATTATTGGACTCGTGCTTTGTTGTGCATTCAACTATACACAAGCACAAATCTCTTGCGTTTCAAATTTTGATTATTCGGGAACAGCAGCAGATCCCTATACCTTTATATTTGTTGATAACTCCTACTCTTTCGATAATTCGGAGGTGATAACAAGTTGGTATTGGGATTTTGGACAAGGCATTACCTCAACAGAAGCCAACCCTCAAATTACTTTTCCTGATGAAGGCTTTTGGACTCCTTGCCTTACTATAGGTACCAATTATGGTTGTACCACTACTACTTGCGACACTTTACTTGTTTCTAGTACAGGTACTGGTGGAGGATGTACGATTACGGCCAATTACATAGCAACAGTATCTGGTGCTGCTGTAAGCTTTACCGATTTTTCTAATGGCGCATTTTTATGGTATTGGGATATGGGAGATGGCAATACTTCTCTTGAACAAAATCCTGTGTATACCTATGCAAACCCAGGTTCTTATGTAGCTTGCTTAACCGTAACCGATCCTGAAGGTTGTAATGATACCTATTGTGACACATTAACTATTAGCAGCGGTACTGGCAGCGACGATTGCGATGCTAGTTTTACAGCCTCGGCAAATCCTGCGTCAGGAGCTACTTTTAGCTTTTTCGCAACAGCAGCCAATAGTATCGGCAGCAACGAATTTTACTGGAACTTTGGCGATGGTAACACCAGCTACCAACAAAATCCAGAACATACTTATACTGTCGATGGAACTTATGAAGCTTGTTTATCTTTAATTACACCCGATAGTCTTTTCTGTGATTATTGTACGCCTATTACGGTAATAGGTGCAAGCGGAACAGGCAACGAATGTGCAGCAGCAGCAAGTGCTTTTCCTGCAGATAGTTTAGGAACAAGCGGCCTTTGGTATTTTTATGCTACTGCAACAGGAACCCCACCTTTTACTTATATTTGGACTTTGGCTGATGGCAATGTTTTTACAGGCGAAACTGCGGAGTATGAATTAGATTGGCCAACTGGTATCTACGATGTTTGTTTAGAAATTACAGATGTCACAGGATGTTTGGCAAGTGATTGTACCAGTATTTACATTGAAGATGGTACTGGCGGCGATGATTGTGATGCTAGTTACCAATATTTTCCTGATTCGGCAGGCACGGGTGTTTATAACTTTTATAGTACAAATGGCCCAACTCTTTCAGGGGAACATTACTGGACTTTTGATAATGGCATTATATCCAATGATGCCAATCCGATACATACTTTTGCGAATGCAGGCATCTATACTGTTTGCCATGTTTTAACCACAACAAGCACAAGTGGCAGTATTGTAACTTGTGACGCATGTCAAGATATTGAGGTTACTATTGCTGGCGGTGGAGATGATTGTTTGACCACTTTCACCTATTTCCCTATAGATTCGATACCTACACCTGGCTACGAAGAGTGGATGTTTGTAGGTACAACAACTGGCAGCACTGCACCAGTAACTTACGAATGGGTTTTTGCTAATGGAGACACTTATACAGGTTCTTCTTTCACGACTTCCCTCTCTAGCCCAGGTACTTACGAGTTATGCTTATACGCAACAGATGCTGATGGATGTACCGCAGAGGAATGTCAAGCATTTACCTTATCAGATAATGGCGGCGGTTGTTATGCCGATTTTCAAGAGGGCGCATTAGGAGATAATGTTTTTGCATTTTATCCTGTTAGTCAAGACCCTGCCGCATCTTATTTTTGGGATTTTGGCGATGGCAACACTTCTACTGTAGCTTATCCAGAACACACTTTTACAGAAGCTGGCATTTATACAGTGTGCTTAACCCTTAGCAACGCATTTGGCGAAACTTGTAGCTATTGTATTGACTTAGTAGTTGATAATGCAGAAACGGGTTACTCGCTTTGCGGAGGGGTATTTGTAGAAAACTTAACAGGTGCAGGTACTGCTTTTGCTGCAACCGTTTATTTATTTGAATTAAATACTGCTGGCGAATACACGGCTATTGCCGAACAAATAATTCAAGGTTTAACAACTTCTTCTCCTCTTGATTCAGCAGGCGCATTTTACTGTTTTAACAATGTAGCAGCAGGAGATTATATTATTAAAGCCGCTTTAGATCCTAGCAGCTTATTGGCCGACGGTGTAGTACCAACTTATTATGGCGATGTTATTTTTTGGAACGATGCCAGCATGATTTCTCTTAACGACAATGAATACAATGCCAATATTAATATGATTACCATTGGCGGCGGCGCACCAAATTTAGCAGTAACAGCAATGAACGACGGAATTGTAAACGGCCATGTAATGCAAAACGAACTAGGATTAGCAAACGTACAGGTAATGCTTTTAAACCCCGATAACACGCCTGCCGCTTATACCTTTACCGATGCCAATGGCTACTACGAATTTACAGGTTTAGATAATGGCGACTACCAAGTATATGTAGAAATGATTGGCGTTGTTTGCACTCCGTACGAATTAGCATTAATAGATGGAGAAAATGTTTTTGAAGATATTAACTTTGGTTATGATGGCGAAGGAAATGTAACTCCGCCTAGTGTAATTGATGGTATTGTTTACACTTTAGGAAACGATATTCGCACTTTAGAAGTATATCCAAACCCAGTACAAAACCAAGCAACAATTGAATTAGCAGGAGCTATAAACAGTACTCAAAATTTACAAGTACGTATTTTTGATGTAACAGGTAAGCTAATTAATAATTATAAAATGGCAAGTAGCAATAACACGCTTACCATTGATGCCAGCAACTTAGTTTCGGGTATATACTTTGTACATTTAACAGATAGCAACCAGCAACTATTTGTAGCAAAAATAATGCGTTAACATATGCAAGCTTTTAAAAACTAATTGTCGTTAAGTTTTGAATTCTAATATTTTGTTTTTACTTTTAGAACTAGAATACGAATCCAATTAAAACAAAACGTCGTTGAAGGTTAACTTCAGCGGCGTTTTTTTTGTTTTTTTTACTTCTCCCTTTAAGGGCATCTTGACTACGCTCAATGACCGAAAGGCGTTTTTATTAGTGATAGCTTAAACCTATGATATACTAGACCACATTGGGTTTTGTGCAAATAGTTATTGACATTTACATCAAGC
>JAHDBT010000679.1 GCA_020630215.1 Bacteroidota bacterium | reverse complement strand
TTAACTGCTACTTAACTTTTTTTAACCCCATTTAAGCACTCTTCCGCTTTAACTTCTAGTGCTTTTAAGGGTCGTTTATTTATACCGAAATACCGCAGTGACCCTATTTTTCGCTTCCGTCAAATTATAGTCATGCAAATTTCATAAATTTTGCCTAAATTTACCGATCAATTTGGCATCACTCTATAAAACTTGTTATCCTTTAAGTGAAAAGTGAGAAATAAAATCGGCCATTATGCGCGATTGTTTTATTCAAGACAAGGCGCAAAACGCAGGCATAGCGAGCTATGACGAGTATTTGCAACGCAGGATTGGATAAAAGAATAAGTAATAATGGCCGATTTTATTTTTCCACTTTCACTAAGCAACACTTATCAAAAAATATTTTTTTCTTAAAGAATAATAAGTATAATCTAAATTCGCACTAAAACATCGCAATGGCAACTACAAAAATACTATTTCCTAATAATAACAACAAACCGCCCAAACCACCCAACGATCCGCCTGTGCCTCCACAGGATCCGCCCAAACCACCAAAGCCTCCTAAAGATAAAGGGCCAGTAAGTGGTGATGATAGTGGTGGGCCTAAAAAGCCTAAACCTAAAAAATCGCTTTTTAAGCGCATCCTTAAAATAGGTGGTATACTAATGCTACTCGGTTTACTAGCAGGTGTTGGTTTCTATTTTTCGGTATTGTATGGTGCTTTTGGCAAACTGCCTACTAAGGCCGATTTAATGCTCATCCAAAATCCTGTTGCCTCCGAAATTTATGCAGCGGATGGGGTTTTACTAGGAAAATACTATACCCAAAACCGTAGTTTTGTTCCTTTTAAACAAATTTCTCCTTATGTGGTCAACGCTTTAGTATCTACCGAAGATGCTCGTTTTTTTAAACACAAAGGGGTCGATACCAGAAGTATGTTTCGGGTACTCATCATGTCTATTTTATTACAGCGTGGTGCTGGTGGCGGTAGTACGATTAGTCAGCAATTGATAAAAAACATTTTTCCTCGCGAAAGTTATGGGCCGCTTTCTATGCCTGTTAATAAAACCAAGGAAGCAATTATTGCACGCCGTTTAGAAAAAGTCTACTCCAAAAAGGATATTTTAGAATTGTATTTAAATACGGTTTCTTTTGGCGAACGTGCCTATGGTATTGGTACCGCTTCGGAACGTTTTTTTAGTACCAAACCTAAAGATTTAAGCATACAGGAAGCCGCTACGCTTGTAGGTATGTTAAAAGCAACAACGAGCTACAGCCCACGAAGAAATCCTAAAAAATCGAAGGTAAGACGAAATGTGGTGTTGAACCAGATGGCTAAATTTGGACACGAAATTCCTATTGGGCAAATTTCGCAAGCAACGGCCGATAAGCTAAAAAAGACAGAATTGGTAGTAAAATACAACCGTACAACACACAGCGACGGTTTAGCTCCTTACTTTAGAGAAACGCTTAAACAAGAGTTGAAAGAATGGTGCAAAAACAATAAAAAAGCGGATGGCTCGGATTACAATCTATATACGGATGGCTTAAAAATATACACCAGCATTAACTCTAAAATGCAAGCCCATGCCGAAGCAGCCGTAAAGTCGCACATGAAACAACTGCAAAAGGATTTTTTAAGCGAATGGGGCAGCAACAAACCTTGGCGTTCCGATTATGATTTCTTGAAAAATGCAATGGAAAATTCGGAGCGTTTTCGTAAAATGAAAGCTAGTGGTAAATCTCGCAGCCAAATTGACAAGGCCTTTAACAGCAAAACCAAAATGCTGGTGTTTGATTGGAACAGCCCCAATTATGAATCAGAAAAGCTGATGACTCCTATTGATTCTATTAAATATTACCAAGAAATGTTGAGCGTAGGATTTATGGCTATGGAACCTACTACGGGTTATATACGTGCCTGGGTAGGCGGCATTGACCACAGCTACTTTAAATACGACCACACTTTATCTAAACGACAAGTTGGCTCTACTTTTAAGCCTTTTGTATATGCTACCGCGCTAGAAAATGGTGCTGAACCTTGCAATTTTTACGAAAACGAATTGCGTTTATATACCGATTTAAAAGATTGGACTCCTGGCAATGCCGATGATGAATATGGTGGCGAATACTCGATGCGTGGCGCATTAGCCAAGTCGGTTAATACCGTATCGGTACAAATCATGCTAGAAACGGGCGTAAAAAAGGTAGTCGATTTTGCTAAAAAAATGGGTATTACCAGTCACCTCCCCGAAGTACCCTCTATTACCCTAGGAACTGCCGAACTTACCCTCAACGAAATGGTAAGTGCTTACTGTGCGTTTCCGAATGGCGGCTACCAAACACCTGCTATTCACCTTACTAAAATAATAGACCAAAAAGGCCGTAAATACGAATATCGCCCTACGCACTACAAATACCGTGATAAAGCCATGAAAGAGGAAACTGCCAATATGATGCAACACATGATGGAAGCCGTTGTAGACAGCGGTACTGCACGTAGACTACGATTCACCTACAATATGAAAAACGATATTGGCGGCAAAACAGGAACTACCCAAAATCAAACAGATGGCTGGTTTATTGGTTATACACCCGATTTAGTTGCTGGCGCATGGGTAGGTGGTCAAGACCGTAGAATACATTTTAAAACCATTCGCTACGGACAAGGGGCCAATGCGGCTTTACCAATTTGGGGTAAATTTATGCAAAAAGTATACGACGACCCTGCCCTACTAGGCAACAAACAACCAGGGCGTTTTGCGGAGTTAAGCTACCAACAACAAGAACAACTTAACTGCCCTATTTTTAGGGAGCAGGCCCCATTACCCCCTCCAGCAGTTGTAAATAATAACGACCGACAATACGACAATAGAGGGCGGCAAATTGTAAAACCTAAAGGATTTAAAGGTGGTAATAAAGACAATAAAGCCAACCGTCCTGATGGAAACAGTAGTAAATCTAACCGACCTAAAGGCTGGAAACCTGAGAAGCAAAAGGCTAAAGGTAAAAAGAAGAAAGGCAATTTCTGGGATCGGCTCTTTAAAAAATAAATTTCAAGACCTGTTTATCGAAGTGATTGGCACTTTTTTTTAGTAGCGGGTATCGTATTGGGATGGCTTCGCTACGCCACACTGTATTAAGAAGTTAGGTATCTTATAGCCTTGGTAAACTTGTCAATTTCAATAAAAAAAAATCCCTAGTATCAATGATGCTAGTGACTCAAAACCTAAGTTCTTGATGACCCAAGCCTTGTCTTTTTTTCCT
>JAHDBT010000678.1 GCA_020630215.1 Bacteroidota bacterium | reverse complement strand
TACTACTACAGCCATTGTTCGAAGTCGCTATCACCTGGTAAGTCGTCGTATATTTAGGCGCAAACGTAGGGCTAGCTTTGGTAGAGCTTCTTGAACCACTAATAGGCCTCCAGATATAGGTTGTATTGCAATGGTCGGCATTGGTTACCGTAGCGGTTAAAATGGTTTTTTCACCTACGTTAATATTGGTTTCGCCAGTAATGCTTATGTTAGGAGGTAAGCAAGGAAGTGGGGCGGTACAGTCGCAAATATCAACGGCTTCTCCGTAACGAATATAATCATACTCAGCACGTAAATTAGGCGGATGGTCGTTGCTGTCATTCCATCCGTTTGCCATTAAGCCTACTTGTAAAGTTTTAGGTAAATCTGGACGTTCTATTTCTTGCAGCAATTGAGGTTCACTATCGGCACTTGTCATTTTATAGGTGCGAAAAGTATTGCCAATTCTACAAATTCTAATTTCACCAGCGTCATCATCAGGGTTGGGGTAAAGGGTAGAGACTCCGTTAACCGTATTTTTAGTTTGGACACCTACACCATTGTCGGAACTTTGAAATCCGATACTTGCAGTTACATAATTTTCCTTGTCTTTTCTTTTCGGGTTGCGAGCAATTAAGCCTGCTGCATTATAATCGGAACTAGGAGGGAGGCTTACATCATTTTTGTTGGATGCACCAACATAAGTACTCACCACAAAATTACCTTTTACCCTTTTTGATAACATTGGTCCCATGGCATTTTCGTGCCAACCACAATGTTTCGGGCCAGGAATTAAAGTTAAATGCCCACTAGGGCCAGCAACGGGGATGCCTTTTATTCGCAAGCCATCAATTTCTACTGTTTCGTAGTAATTGGCTGGTTGCGAAGTGTAGATATGCCGAGTCCAATTAACTATCGTACTAGCATCATCAAATTCATCCGATAAATTGGAGAGTTGGGCGTGTAGCTTGTTGTTGGGAATCGTGAAAAAATAGCAGGCAAGGAATAGGAACAGAGCGATGGATCGTTTCATTTGGTTGGTTGATTTGTGCGTTAATCTTTTGAAGGGGAGAGAGGAATCACTAAAATAAAACAAATTAGGCAATAATGCTAGTAAAGTTATCAAACATAAAATATTTAGGTGTTAGCAGGAAAACGGTTGAGTTTGTATTTGTGATATTTGATTGCTGATATTTGATTTTTCCTGCTAACGTAATTATACTCAACCACCTCCCGTTTTGTGCAAATAGTTGTTTTAATTTATATCAAGCGACACGCTTGAAGCCCGTTACGCTCCAGCCAGGAGGCTGGACCGGGCGTTCCTTTTTTACAAAAAGGGAACGCAGGGTCAAGCGTGCCGCTTGAGCCAAATGGTATTCAAGCCTGTGGCTTGTAGTAAAAAAGTAAACTCCTGTAATAAACAGGCAAAATAATAAATATGAGAAATGCACAAAACCTAATGTGGTTTAGTATATCTGAATTTGGAGGTGTGGTTGTTATATAGCCCAGATACAAAAAAAACGATGCATTTGTCCTAATATCGCACCACACTCACCCCAATAGCACTCGCATTAGGGAGGTACAAATTATAGTCAGATACCGTAATGTTCCCATCCAAATTAAGATCGCTTTGTAAATATTGGTTGAGGAGGGAGAGTTGAGTTACATAGCGATTAAAATCAGCAACAGATATAATGCCATCATGATCCATATCACCACAAATAAGTCCATAGTTTCCATCTCCCAAATTAGCCAATTGGCTAGTGCCAGAAAGTACGGTCGTAGGAGTTGTAAAATCAATGGGTGTGGTGTTGGGTACAGGATGTGCTATTTCACTAATAATTGCCAAGTGGTTTTGGTGGCGCAATAATACATAATAATCATCGCTTGGTAGGTTGGCATCTAGTATAATTCCTGTAAGGCTATTATCCATTTCCCAAGTAGCATCTACTACCGAACCGTTGGCTAGTAATAGGGCGGATTTTTGAAAAACAATGCTATTAATATCGTTAGCAGCACGTAATTCTACTAGTACCCAATCTACTACGTTGGCAGGGTTGGTGTTGAGGTTTTCGGTGCCATTATAATTCCAGGGAGCTTGGTTAAAAACTTGGTTGAGGGGGAGTAAATTGTCATCGCTTAATTGTGTATGCATGAGGTTGCTACCTGTATAAGCCCCTTCCAAAAAAGCCTGAATATGCAGTTGTGAACTTGGTGTGCAATTATTAACTACAATAGTAACCGTTTCCATACTACTACAACCATTCCCAGAAGTAGCTATTACATTATAGGTTGTTGTTGCAGTAGGCGAAGCAGTAGGGTTGGCTATCGTCGCATCACTTAATCCAATAGGAGGACTCCAAGTGTAGTTGGTGTTACAGTCATCGGTACTTATGGCAGTAGCAGTTAAAACGGTTTGGTCGCCTAGGCAGATATCGGTTTCGCCCGTAATGCTTATGCTAGGAGGCAAGCAGGGAAGGGGGGCGGTGCAATCGCAAACGTCAACCGCTTCACCATAGCGGATGTAATCGTATTCGGCACGTAAATTAGGTGGATTGTCGTAGCTAGCATCCCATCCGTTTGCCATTAATCCTACTTGCAAAGTGCTGGGTAAATCGGGGCGTTCTATTTCTAGGAGTAATTGCGGTTCGCTATCGGCACTGGTCATTTTATAGGTGCGAAAAGTATTGCCAATTCTACAAATTCTAATTTCACCAGCATCATCGTCGGGGTCGAGGTAAAGGGTAGATGCGCCGTTAATCGTGGTTTTGGTTTCTGTACCTACGCCATTGCTGTAACTTTGAAAACCAATATTGGCAATCACATAATTTTCGTTGCCTTCGGTATTGGGGTTGCGAGCAATTAAGCCAGCGGCATTATAATCGGAACTAGGAGGGAGGCTTACATTATTTTTATTAGAGGCACTAACATAAGTACTCACCACAAAATTACCCGTTACCGTTTTGGATAACATGGGTCCCATTATGTTTGCATACCAGCCACAATGTTGTGGGCCAGGAATTAAAGTAAGATGCCCACTAGAACCAGCAACTGCGGCACCTTCTATGAGCGACCCATCAATTTCCAAAGTTTCGTAGTAATTGGTGGAGAGTGGACCAGTGTTATGTTGCGTCCAATTAGCGATTGTATTAGCATCATCAAACTCATCGGATAAGTTGGAGAGTTGGGCGAATAGGTTGTTATTGGGAATTGCGAAAAAACAGCAAGCAAGGAGTAAAGTTAAGGAAGTGAGTTGTTTCATGGTGTTTTGATTT
>JAHDBT010000677.1 GCA_020630215.1 Bacteroidota bacterium | reverse complement strand
CCTTGAAAAAAACAATTGCACACTTTGGTGGAGTTTATTTTTTTCATTTCACTTAACATCATTATATTGCGTTATTAAAAAACAGCACTACGATACTCAATCCTCTGTTTTTTAGGTTCAACCATTTTAAAATGATAAAGTCGTTTCTATTAAAAAAAGTTTTTTGCTCCATTACTGCCTTATTCCTATTAGGTTTATGTACACCCTATATTGCTTTTGCTCAAGAAGAGCAGCAAGCGGTAAATCCCAATAATAATATCCTAACAGCAGATTCCTTAAAAAAGGAGGTGTTGGATGATATGCCTAATTTGGAAAAAGATACCACCATTATTATTGATAAAACAACCGTGCTTTCTAATGAAATAGAAGAAGAGGGAACACCATCAGCGAAGGTTATAGGGCGAAAAAATCCGAATAAAGCTTTGCTTTGGTCTTTATTGCCTGGCGCAGGACATGTATATAATGAGCAGTATATTAAAGCTCCTATTTACGCTGGAGGAATTGCCATATTGGGTACGTTTACCATCAAACGCCGCCTTGATTACCAGCGACATTACAATAGTTATATTGGTACACTCAACAACCTCGCATCGGGCATTGAAGATAATACCGACTTATATGCCTTACGCAAGAAAAAACGGAATGCCTTGCGAGATTATAATCGCTTATTAGGTTTTACCATTGCCCTCTACAGCATCAATTCTATAGATGCCTACCTCAATGCACATATTGTGAACGAAAATGTATCGCACTCGCCATTAAAAGCCGCTTACCGATCTACCATATTTCCTGGCTGGGGGCAAGTATATAACAAACAAACCTTAAAAGTGCCTTTTATTTGGGCAGGGCTAGGAGCCGCAGGCGGATATTTTTATTACAGCTATTACAATTATCGCAATTATACGGATGCATATTTAGCTAAAAACAGACCTGGTTATGCCGAAGAAATGCCTGCTTTAGCCAGTTCCGAAAACAATGCCTTGTTATCGGGCAGGCAGCGAAATCGTAAAAACATGGAAATTGCCATTTTACTAGGAACCGCCTGGTATTTACTTAATATCATGGACGCAACCGTATACGCACACCTGCACGATTTTGACGATGATGATGATTTAAGTTTTCGCCTTACCCCTTATATTATTCCGAATGATTTACTGCTATTAGATGATGCAACTGCCATCACCACTACCTCTACCACTACTACTAATACTTTTACTAGTGGATTTAGGTTGCGTATGACGTTTTAGTAGGGGTATGATTGAGGAGTAAATGAAGATTTGTTAGAAGTTATTATCTTTCGTTCACTTAAATAGTATAAGCATAATGGAAAACATAGATATTCTATTTTATAAAACCGAAAATGGGGAAGTGAAAATAGAAATTCGATTGGAAGACGAAACTTTTTGGCTTACCCAAAAAAAATTAGCGGCACTTTTTGGCGTAGAGGTATCAACCATTAATTATCATTTGAAAGAAATTTTTAAAAGTGGTGAGTTGGAGGAGAATTCAGTTATTCGAAAAATTCGAACAACTGCCATAGATAGGAAAAAATACCTGACTAACTTTTACAATCTAAAAAACTAGAAGAACCTAAATAAGTGATCAATTATTTTTAATGTAAAATGCTGAAATTTCTTCCCGCATTCCCCTAACCACTATTATGCAAAACGCTATTTTAATACAAACACTAAGTACCTTTAGTAAACGGGAACTGACTCGGTTTTGCCATTTTGTGCATTCGCCATTTTTTAATAAGCATCGGCAATTACAAAATTTAACCGATTATATTGCCAATGTTTACCCCGATTTTAAGTCGCCTAAATTAGCACGTTCTACCGTGTTTAAGCATTTGTTTCCTAAAGAGAAATACCACGAAAAAAAACTCAACAATCTTATTTCTGACTTGCTAAAATTGCTAGAAACCTATTTAGCACAGCTTGCATTTGAGGAGGAAGATGCAACAATTGTAAAAACAACCTTGCTATTAGCTCAGTTGAGAGAACGAGGGCAAGAAAAGCATTTTATGCGTAGTTTAAAACGCAGTCAGCAAAAACAAGCCAAACAAGTTTTGCAAGATAGATACTACTATTACCACAATCACCTACTAGCAAAAGAGGCTGATTTATTTTATGCCGCACAACAAAAACGCCAAAAAGATGAAAACCTACAGCTAAAATCCGACCAATTGGATGTGTTTTATATGGCCAGCAAATTGCGAGATTATTGCGAAATGGTAAACCGCAGTAATGTGCTAAGTGTGCAATACGACATGCGGTTAATGCCCGTAATTTTAAACTATTTACAAACCCATTTGCTTACCTACGAAGCCTATCCTAGTATTAGCATTTACTACCAAATATTACGTACCCTTACCGAACCCACCGTTGAAGAACATTATCAAAAGTTAATTGTTGTACTAGCACAAAATGCACATCTTTTTTCGGTAAAAGAAGCCTACGAAATGTATGCCTATGCACAAAACTACTGCATCAAAAAAATAAACCAGGGCAACATGGATTATATGCAAGCCCTTTTTGTGTTATACCAACAATTGCTCACCAAAAACTTACTGCTCGATGATGGCTATTTATCTGAATGGCACTACAAAAATATTGTTACCGTAGGCTTGCGTTTAAATCAATACGAATGGACGGAGCAGTTTATTAATCAGTATAAAGAAAAACTGCCGCCTAATAAAGTAGAAAATGCTTTTCATTACAATTTAGCCAGCTTGTACTACAGTCAGGAGCAATATGGTAAAGCGCAACAACTGCTCATGACCATAGATTTTACCGATATGGTGTATTACCTCGATTCTAAAAGTATGCTCCTAAAAATATACTACGACCTCAACGAATCGGATGCCTTGTATGCCCTGTTTGATGCGGTAAATATTTATTTGAAACGGAATAAACTGGTTTCTAAATACCAACACACCATTTACCACAACCTTTTTAGATTTGCTAAACGTGCCTATAAAATTAAAGAAAGCAAAGCCTATAACAATAAGGAAAAAAATGAACAAAAAATAAACCAACTGCAACAGCAAATGCAAACACATCAACAAATTGCCAATGCCAATTGGTTGCGGCAAAAAGTAACCGAGTTGAAGTGATTTTAAGCCTTGTGGTAGTTTAACCATTTAACAAAAAAGGAAAACTAAACACATTTGAGTATATTCGCAGTAGAAAAAGTAATTTATACCCTTTTAGGGACGGAGAATAAATAAGTGTCCGATTTTGAGGAAATATTTTTG
>JAHDBT010000676.1 GCA_020630215.1 Bacteroidota bacterium | reverse complement strand
TTTTCAAATTCTAAATCTTGGCGCCTAAATCTTAAATGTCCCCTTCTAGCGTTAGCATAAAAAAAATCAAAAATCCAACCTCTCCTTTTATTTTTTTGGCTTCAAACTCAAGCTTGCCTCCGCATAAATCGCTACTTGCTCTTTGGTCCACAACATAGGGCGCAGTTTGCCCGCTAACCAATCTTCCACTTGGTCTTGGTAATGTGGGCTGCCAATATGCCCCGATTGCCCAGGAGGTAAAATAGCTTTCGATTGGCTTAAATCGCCCATATCTATTATTTGGCGGTACGAAGCACTGATGAGGGTGAGGTTAGGAAAGTTAGCAGCCGTTTCGTTAGCTTGCCAAGGCGTATCGCCATCTCCTCCTAGCGGAAAAGGGCCTACATTAAACACTTTATCCAATGGTTTTTTAGCACCCATACCATGATTAAAAATGGCGTAGTGAATTTGTCCCCATTGCCAATTAATAGGTTCGGTTCCTAAATTGCCACTCAACCAATTAACTGCTTTTTTTAAACTCTGCATCAATACTTTTTCTTTGCCACCAGCATTGTTTATCCACCAACTATCGTCTTGTTCTAAAAGGCGCAAAATAGTTACAATATCGTAGCCCTGAAACTCATTGGTTGAATTGAGTACTGGATGAAAACCATTGCCAATAAGCTCATAAGTTAAATCTAAACCAAGAGCAGGTTCAAAGAGGGTTTGCACCATAAAGTAACTGGTAATTTTATAAATGCAACCACCAGCACTTTGGGCATGTAAGTTGCCATCCCAATTAGTGAGTAGGTAGTGTGCTTTATATAATATGGGGTCGTCTTTTTTTATTTTAAGCCCTTTAAAATGTTCAATAAATTGTTGCCCAGGAATAGAGACCGTATCAATTTGTATTTGCTGACTGTCTAGCGGAGAAATTTTGGTGCGAGCTTCAAATAAATCCTGTATGCGCCTTGCTCTAAAACCATTCATCCATGAAAAACCCATATTATAAGGATAGTCGTCGTTAACGGCTTTGTTGTTGGCAGTCATTACAAATCCTTCGGCAGGATTAAGGGCATGGGGCATTTCCATAAAAGGAACTTTCCCTATCCATTCGTATTCGCCCGATGCGCCATCAGCTAGTAAACGGCCATCTCCTTTGGCTCTAATAGGCGTATCGCCTGTTAGCCAGTAAGCAATATTACCATGCACATCTCCATAAACCACATTAAGTTGCGGGGCTTTCATAAAACTCATGGCATGAACAAAATCGGTATAATTCTCTGCATTGTTCATTTTCCACCACGACTTAATAGAAGGCAAGGCAGGTTTTAGGGACATGGAGTTTAAGGTAATCCGTTTGTTGGGATAATTGGCAATTTCCGAAACTACCGGCCCGTGATGTGTGTGGATGACTTGCTCTACATGTGGCATTTCCTGTCCTTTAATGTTAATGACTTCCCGCACAATATTGGTTTCTTTCCATTCATCCTTAAAGCGATATTCGTAGCAGTTTTCGTCTTTAAATTCTTCTACAAAAATATCTTCACAATCAGTAAAGGCGAGGGTAATGCCCCAGCTAATATGCTCATTATGTCCAATTAAAACCAAAGGAAAAGAGGGGATAGTAACCCCTGTAGAGTGAAATCCAGGGCAATGTAAATGGTTTTCGTACCAGATGGCAGGCGCACTCATATTTAGGTGGGGATCATTGCACAAAAACACCTTGCCTGTAGTACTTTTTTCGGGACTAATAGCCCAAGAGTTGCTGCCATTGCCCTGCATAAGTGGTCCTAATTGCGAAGCCCTATAAATGGCATTGGTTTTAGCATTTACGGTAATGCCTTCGGGTAAAATGCTAGGGTTGTTTTGTGGATAATGTTTTTCTAATTCGTTGGCTCTTAAAGGGCCTACTTTTTCTATTAGTTTGGCCCTTAATAATTGCCCTTGCCAAGCATGAGATAGCTGCCAGGTCATGAGGCGAGAAAAAGCCATTAAATCTTGCATGGTAAACTCACGGGGCTGAATTTTTAGGAGGGTAAATTCTACAGGTGGTTTGTCTATACTTTTTCTAATTATGGTGTTAATGCCTGCTAGGTACGCTTCTAGTAAACTTTCTAGGTGCGGGCCTAGTGTAGCAATGTCGGTTTTGCCCAATCTGTTAAAACCAAAAGTGCGAGCCGCAATATCAATATCTAGTACATCTTCTCCTAGTATTTCGCTAAGTGTACCAGTAGCAACTCGTCGGCTTGCTTCCATTTGCCAGAGCCTATCTTGTGCATGTACGTAGCCTTGTGCAAACGATAAATCGTGCAGGTTTTTGGCGTATATATGTGGTATGCCCCACTTATCTCTAATAATCTCAATTTTTTTGCGAATGCCTTTTATTTTTTGTTGACCATTGGTTTTAGGCAAATTACGCTGGCTAATTTTATCTAAGCCAAGTTTACTTACCGTACCTAAAAAATCATATATTCTTGACATTGGGTGTTGAATTGTGTTTTGTTAAATTGGTTGCTGTGTGGTTATAGTAATATCCTCGTAGCGAAAATTCATGAATTTTTGCTACATAAATTTAATATTCACAACGTCATTCCTAAAAAATGCGTTATTTTGCCTGTCATTTCCGATTTCTATCCATGTTCTTCACCCTATTACACATTTACTAGCATTATAAAGAAAGATTTAAAAAAATGTTACACGATAAGTTACATTTACTACACACACTTTTCGCAAAAAAAACGCAGAAAAACGCAGATTTAAAAATACAAGAAAGGTTTGGTGCGTTACTAACAAAATGGTGCAATTACATAATCTAAGTTTTTCTTGTGAGTAACTACAATAATCTTTCAGTCAGATTCAAGTTTGCAATTATTGACAAAAAATCGCCTAAACCCTATGTATTCCTTCATATTTACGTGAAGGGCTTTAAACATGATAGAATATCTACAAAGGTACAAATTACTCAAAAAGCATGGGATTACAAAGCCAACTGTTTTTCTTCGGGCTTTTTGCGTTCTGCAAGGTATAGCAATGAGGTCAAACCAGTATTTGATACTTATGAAAATAGAGCTAAAGAAATATTTAAATCCTTAATAAATAATAACACTCCTCCATATCCATCTGAAATTGTCAAAGAGCTTCGAGGTAAAGGAGTAACTGAAGGCATAGTAACAAAATCATTTTGGGAGTTGATTTTGTATTATCACGATACAAAAAGCATAAGAGAAATATCGAATGATGCGGAATTGGTTTGTCTGAGAAGATTTAAGGCATTTCTAGATA
>JAHDBT010000069.1:16624-20238 GCA_020630215.1 Bacteroidota bacterium | reverse complement strand
ATTGGGAAATAGAATAAATTAAATTGGTGGAGGTTATTTTTTCTCATTCACTTAATCCCGTTTTTAATGTTTTTTTGTAATCATAGAAAGTAATTTTTTGTAATTATATGTTTTCTGATGAATTTCAAAAGTAATTTATTATAAGCTACTTGTACATCGCATTAAAATTATGTAAGTTTGTTGTTTAGAAGGTAGTCAATTTGCAATTTTGAATCCTTAACTTTGTACAAAACTCCCGTATTCCAATTCATATCCATATTTCTTACTATTACTGCAATTTTATTATACCAAGCATTCTGTGCTTTAGTACAAAAAAACACTATGAAATTTTATTTGCAAACTTTATTGCTACTCTTTTTTTCAACAACACTTTTAGGCCAAAGAATGTGGCAAGATGTGCCACTTAAACAAATTAAAGGTCCTAAAAAAGATCGAGTAACGCAACCAACTGATTATCGAACCTTATCCTTTGATACAACGGCATTTTTAGAGGAAATGACCAACGCAGTCAAACGTACCGAACTCGATACCAACAATGGCAACGCCATTACTTTAACTTTTCCACTTCCAGACGGGCGAAACCAACGCTTCAAATTAGTAGATGCTGAACTCATGCATCCCGATTTAGCAGCCAAATTTCCACAACTAAAAAATTATGTTGGGCAAGGTATCGACGACCCCTCCGCCCGCATTACTATCAGTTATTCTCCTTATTTTGGGTTTAGCGGCATGATTCGTTCTGGTAACCATAGCACTGTATATATCGACCCAATTACTAAAGACAATGTATACTATATGTGCTACTTTAGAAAAAATGTTGAGCGTAGAGATACTGGGTTTACTTGTTATACCAAGGAACCAAACAACAGTCAAAAAAAAATGCAAGAAGCAGAAGGGGAAGGAGAGGCGGATCCGCTTTTTGCCCTAGGCGATTGTAACCTTCGACAATATCGACTGGCGCAATCTTGTAATGGCGAATATGCACAATACCACATTGGGCAAGCAGGCGGAACTACTGGAACTACTGCTGGCGACAAAGCTATTGTACAAGCTGCTATGAACGTAACCCTTAACAGGGTAAATGGCGTATATGAACTTGATTTGGGTATTACCTTGCAGTTTATTGCCAACAACGATTTAATTATTTATTTAAATGCTGGAACAGACCCCTGGAATAACGAATTTAACACCACAACTGCACAAACTATTGATGCCGTAATTGGAGTAAATAACTACGATATTGGACATAATTTTAATACTAGTGGTGGCGGTAGCGCAGGCTGTTTAGATTGTGTTTGTTTGGCTGTTAACCAAAATGGTACACACAAAGGTAGAGGCTATACAGGGCAAGCAGCACCTGTTGGCGACCCATTCGATATTGATTATGTAGCACACGAAATGGGACACCAATTTGGAGGCTATCACACCCAAAGTAATCAAAGTTGTCGTTCGGGTAGCGGTGCTACAGAAGTAGAACCAGGTAGTGCGAGTACCATTATGGGATACGCTGGTATTTGTGCCGCTAATGTACAAAACCAAAGCGATGATTATTTCGCCTATGTAAACATCCGTGATATTGTAACCTCTATTAACTTTGGCAATGGCAGCGGATGTGCAGTCGTAATTCCTTCGGGTAATGTAGGACCTACCGCAAATGCTGGCGCAAATTATACCATTCCTATATCAACGCCTTTTTTATTACAAGGCGTAGGTAGCGATCCTAATGATGCTAACATCACTTATTGTTGGGAACAAAACGACCCCGAAAATCCAGGTTCTAACGCTTCCCCTCCTACTACCAGAACGGTAGGTCCTATGTTTCGTTCATTAAGACCTGTTACTGTTCCTTATCGTTATATGCCTAACTTAGCTGCCATTATTGGTAACTCAAGCCCAACTTGGGAGGTGCTGCCTTCGGTAAGTAGAAACATGGAATTTTCGTTTACGGTTAGAGATAACAATATGAACTCTGGTTGTACCGATAGCGACTTAATGGATGTTACAACAGCTGCCTCCGCAGGACCGTTCCTAGTAACTGCTCCTAACACCAATCTTAGCTGGTTGGTAGGCGATACCGAAACGGTTACTTGGGATGTAGCCAATACAAATGCTGCACCTGTTAACTGTGCCAATGTAGATATTTTATTATCAACAGATGGTGGGTTTACCTATCCTATTACCCTAGCAAGCGGCGTACCTAACGATGGTTCGCACGATATTGTTGTACCTAATAACGAAGGCGATTTTGTAAGAGTACAAATTGTTTGTAGCGACAATATCTTTTTCGATATTTCTAATACCAACTTTAGCATTATAGGACCAAGCTGCCCCGACTTTAACGCTGGTACTGCCGATGTAACCACACTTTGTAATGGAGAAGCGGTTACCATCACCGCAACAGCCCTAACCTGTGAAGGTGGTTCTGGATGTGTTTGTACCAATGCAACCTATGCCGCTACAGATGTTCCTATCGCCATTTCTGCAGCAGGAACACCAACCATTACGTCTACTATTAATGTGCCTGCTGGAGGTACTATTGCTGATGTAAATGTATTGAATTTAAATGGCACACATAGCTATATAAGCGATTTAACCGTTACCCTTACAAGTCCTAATGGTACCGTTGTTACCTTATGGAGTGGTATTTGTAATAATGAAAGTAATTTTGATATAAATTTTGATGATGCTGGAGCAGGTACACCGCCTTGCCCTCCTACAGATGGTGGTACTTATCCGCCTGCTACCGCCCTGGCTCTTTTTAATGGAGAAGACCAAATGGGAAATTGGGTATTAACCATCAGTGATAGTGCAAATCAAGATGGTGGTTCCTTAGATGGATGGTCGCTCGAAATTTGTACATTACCTGTTTGCCCGCTATCAGATATAACCGTTACTTGGATGGTAGATGGTGTAGCACAAGCACCCGTATCGCAAGCTTGTAGCGACATTAGCCAAAGCTTTAACCTTACTCACAACGGCGATGCTTGTGCCGTAGATGTGCAAACGATTAGCTACACGGCTACTTGCGATAACGATGCGTCTATTACGGTAGCTTCTGGAAGCTTTAATGTAACGGTTAACCCTGATACACAAACGCCAGCACAACCAGTTCCTGTAGCTTGTACAACTACTTTAAGCCCAAGTTGTGCGAATGATGGCATGACGGCAACTGCTACTGTAACAGGTGATGCTTCGACAGCTAACTTTGTTTCTGCTACTGGCGTGTATACCGCACAAGCAGGCGATGCAGCAGGTACTTTAGATGTTACCATTGCCAACGAATTTAACTGTAACCCAATTACTTTTACTTTAAATACTCCTGCTTGTAATGCCGCTTGCCCCATAGTAACAACAAGTGTTAGTGGCAGTGAAAATGTATGTAATGGTGCAGCCCCAGCGAGTTTACCAGTTTATGGCGATGTAACAATGGATGATGCCAGCCTAGCAGACGGTACTTTATATTGGTATACGGATGCTGGATTAACAACGGCTTATGTAGCAGGAAGTGTTACGTTTGGATTAGCAGATAATTGTGCCAGCGAAACACAAACTTTATACACCGCAGTTGTTTGTAATGATGATGGAAACAGCATTGCCGCAGGCAGCTACGAGCT
>JAHDBT010000069.1:0-16524 GCA_020630215.1 Bacteroidota bacterium | reverse complement strand
GATTAACAACGGCTTATGTAGCAGGAAATGTTACGTTTGGATTAGCAGATAATTGCGCCAGCGAAACGCAAACTTTATATGCTGCAGTTGTTTGTAATGATGATGGAAACAGCATTGCCGCAGGCAGCTACGATCTAGTAGTTTATCCTAGCTACGATGCTACTTACCTAGTACCAACTTTAGGCGATTGTTCCACCGCTCCTAGCTTAACCAACAATTGTGCAAATTACACGGTTACACCAGATCCTGCAAATATTACCACCATTCCAAGTCCAGGTATGTCTGGCAATAACAGCTATACGGTAACTTGGGTAGATGCTTGCATTACTGAAACGGTAACGGTTGCTTATAACTGTGCGATTACTTGCCCTGTAATAAGTGTTGGTGTTAGTGGCAGTGAAAATGTATGTAATGGTGCAGCCCCAGCGAGTTTACCAGTTTATGGCGATGTAACAATGGATGATGCCAGCCTAGCAGACGGTACTTTATATTGGTATACGGATGCTGGATTAACAACGGCTTATGTAGCAGGAAATGTTACGTTTGGATTAGCAGATAATTGTGCCAGCGAAACGCAAACGCTATATGCTGCTGTTTTATGTAATGATAATGGTCAATACCTAGCGGCAGGTAGCTACAACCTAGTAGTTTATCCTGATTTTGATGCTAGTTTATTAGTGCCAACTTTAGGCGATTGTTCTACCATCCCTAGTTTAACAAGTACATGTGCTAACTATACTATTACTGCCGACCCAGGTAATATTACTACGGTTCCTGCCGCTGGCGATGCAGGTGTAAACACTTACACCATCACCTGGGCAGATGCTTGTATCTCAGAAACTTTAACCGTAGGTTATGACTGTGCAGCGACTTATGATTGTGGTGCCAATTGTGGAAGTTTTTAAATTAGAAGAGAAGAAAGAAATAGACTAGTTGTTTTACTAGTGCTAGTTTTTAAACAGGGTTAGGCTTTATTGATAAGCTTAACCCTGTTTTTTATTGCTATCAAATGAGATGGTAAATTGTTTATTCCCATTTTATTAAGTAATTTGTTACCATTACTTAAGTAGTTGGACAAAAATATAAAACAAAAACTCGTTTATAATGACTCCTAGAAACCAAACAACCGATGTATTAATTGTAGGGGCAGGACCTACGGGGTTAACCTTTGCTAATCAGTTACAGCGTTATGGCATTAACTATATTATTATTGATAAAAAAAGTGGTATCACCACAAAATCAAAAGCGTTAGCCGTACAAGCCCGTACTTTAGAATTGTTCGATAATATGGGACACGACCTTTGCCAAAAAGCAATTGATTGGGGCTTAACAGGCGTAGGCGGTGAATAGCATGGAAATTGGCATTGGTGATACAAGGATACGCCAACGAAAAATTCCTCGATTCTTATCACGAAGAACGCTATCCCGTAGCGCAAAGTTTATTAAAAGGCACGGATACTCTTTTTAATATGATTAGTAAAAAACACCCACTTTTTAGGTTTATGCGGAAATTTGTGATGCCTTATTTAATGAATAGCATCACCCAAAAAGATGCCCTCCGCAAAAGAGGATTTTTACTAGCGTCGCAAACAGGTATTGCCTATAAAAATAGTGCCATTTATTAAAGATGCTACTCCCCAAGCATTCGCTAAAAAAGCCTTAAAAGCAGGGCAACGAGCTGCTTACGGACAGGTGAAGCAGCAAAATAACGATAGGGCTATTAGTTTGTATCAGTTAATGGAAGGCACGCAACATCAGGTGTTATTATTGGTTAATACTTATAATAATAAAAAAAATATTGCAATATGTGACCAAATTAATACGTACCTTCGTCAAAAATATAAAGAAGTGGTTAGGGTGCATGTTATTAGCTATAATAGACTTGCATTTACAACATACAATGGTAGCTTATCTTTTTGCTTAGATATAGATGGGCAAGTACATCAAAATTATGGGGTAGAACCTACACAAACTGCTTTGTATTTAATACGCCCTGATATGTACATTGCTTTTAGAAGCAGCCCAATTAATTTAGAAAGTCTGCAAGCTTATTTGCACGATTTTTTTGTACAAAAGTAATCTGGGAACTATATTTGCATAGTTGTATGTTGATCAATTGGATAGGCAATACTGTTTATCCGCATTTTTTCAAAAAAAAATTATTAACTAATGATTGGAGGAATTATTGTTGGTGCTTTAGCAGGATGGTTAGCAAGTACCTATATGAAAGGAGAAAGTTTTGGTTTATTCTGGAACTTAATACTTGGCTTATCTGGCGCAATAGTAGGAAAAGTTGTTTTTTGGCTGATAGGTTTTGCAGCAGTAGGCTTTTTTGCATCTACTTTTCAGGCAGCTTTAGGCGCTGTTATTTTATTGTATATTATTCCTAAGTTAAATAGTAAAACGTAGTTTTTAATTCTTGCTATTTCGCATTCGCTAAATAGTTACAGGAAGTAGCAGGTACACTTCGCTTTAGATATAAAGAAGGCTTTGATTTGGCTATTTGCTTAAAATTGTTTAGTGCATTCTACTTCCTAAAGGTATATCGTCCGCATCGGGGCGAAGGAGTACAATATCGCCTTGCTCGTCGCTAAGTCCTAGCACGAGTACTTCCGACATAAAATTGGCAATTTGCTTAGGTGGAAAATTTACAACCGCTAATACATGCGTGTGTAGTAAATCGGCTGCTTGGTAACGAGCCGTTATTTGTGCAGATGTTTTTTTGATACCTATGGTTGGTCCAAAATCTATTTGTAATTGGTAAGCGGGTTTCCTAGCCTTTGGAAAATCGTTTACCGCTATTATTTTTCCTACTCGTATATCTACTTTTAAAAAATCGCTAAAATCAATAGGGGGTGTGTTAGTGTTTGTTTTCATTGTTAATGGGGATGTAGTAATGCATAGGACTAGGTAAGGAGTCAGCGGCATCGTTCAAATACCCAATACTAACTAAACTACCCAATACCAATAAAAATATTTCCAATCCTTACAACTACGATGTAGCGAAGCGAAATCGCCCAAGTACCAACCTATATCCTTTCCTTTTTATGAGTTAGAATATTAGATAAAAGTTCTTTAGCTCTAAAGAGTTGTGCTTTTACCGTTCCTAGCGGCAGCTTCATTTCCTTGGCAATTTCATCGTAAGAATACTCTTTTAAAAATCGCAATTCAATTAATTTACGATACTTGGGATTTAAGCGTTCAATTACGCCTTGTACCATTAAAATTCGTTGTTGTTTAATATAGGTTTCCTCTGGGTCTAATACATCATGAGCCTCGTATTCTCTCGAACCCGTATTTCCTTCGCTATCTTGCAGGGTTTCGTCTAAAGAAAAAGTTTCGAGTCGTTTTTTTCTAATATGGTCGATACAATTATTAATAGCAATACGGTATAACCAGGTACTAAAAGCATACTCTGGGCTGTACTTGTGCAAATTTTGGAAGGCCTTTCCAAAAGCTTCAATCGTTAAATCTTCGGCATCATCTCGGCTATTCACCATTTTCTGAATCATAAAAAATATCGAATCTCGATAACGAGCCATTAGTTTACCATAGGCACGTTGGTCGTTGGCCAAAGCGGCAGTTACCAATACGCCATCTTGCTGCGCCTTATCGGTTTTAGCAAGTCGTTTTTTTAACTTAATGGTTAATTTGCTAAGATCTCTGGTTGAAAGCCTGAGTTTAAAACGCTCGTAACCTGCGTTAGTAATTACCAAAACAGAATCGGCTATAGCTTTAGACGATGGTGGTTTTGCTAATAAACTAAATCTTCCTTGGTTATTAGAAAATGCACTATTTGTTCGATCTGATTGAAGGTAGATATTAGCTCCTTCTATCAGTTCGCCAGTTTTGGCATCTTTAATAACTCCATTGATACTCATGGAACTTTGTATTTCCATTTAATTTTTTTATTCAGAAGTAAAGATGGTGTGAAAACCAAATAATAAAAACAATATAAAAAGTCGAGCAGCGGAATCCAATACCATAAGCTTTTAAGCCTAAAATGTGTTAGTATCCGTTTAAATAGCCAAAGTTGCGAAACCAATCGCAATAAATAAATAAAAACAAGTACGATTAAATAGGTCTGTTGTATTAACCCCACAATTAGCATACCATAAAACAAAAAATGAGATAAGGAAAATAAACCTAACATTAATTGATGACCTAACTGATAGTGTTTTCCCGTACTTAAATGCCGTTGTTTTTGCTGGTACCACTCTTGCCAACTACTGGCCGCTTTAGAATAACAAAAAGCTTTGCTATTTAAATTGATGCTTGTGTTTTTGTTATGAGCAACTTGATTAATAAATAAATCATCATCGCCCGATAACACTTGTTGATGGGATTGAAACCCTTTTGATTCAAAAAAAAGTGATTTTTTATAGGCTAAATTTCTACCTACGCCCATATACGGATAGCCTAATAGTGCATAGGATAGATATTGTATGGCTGTTAAGGTGGTTTCAAATTGCACACATTTATTTAAAAAGCTATTTGCTGGCAAATAAGGTGCATAGCCTAATACAACAGTAATTTCGGTACTAAACTGTTGAGCCATTTGTTGTAGCCATTGATTACTAGTTGGCATACAATCGGCATCGGTTAGTAGCAAATAGTCGTGTTTGGCGGCTAAAATACCTTGGGCTAAGGCTTGTTTTTTTCCTGTTATTTGGCGGAGTGATGGAGTTATATGAATAACCTTTAATTGTTTATATTGCTGCTGAAAATTGGCAAGTATAAGAGAAGTATTATCTGTAGAACCATCATTTACTACAATTACTTCAAAGTTGGGATATACTTGTTCAACAATACAGGGGAGATATTGCTGTAAGTTATCAGCCTCATTTTTAGCACATATAATAATAGATACAGAAATTGGAACTATAGTATTAGTACTTTCCTCAAAATTGGGAGAGGTATACCAAGCTAATCGTGAAAAAACACTCCAATAATATAATAGTTGTAAAATTGATGCAATGATAAACAAAAAAATCATAAAAGTGTTGGGTTAAATGCCATCTTTTAAAGGAATAGCGTCATTTTTTGGTTTTTTTCTAATACCTTATTTCCCAAACGCCAATACCAGTAGCATTTTCTTGGTAAAGCAGCCAATCATTGTCATCTACCAAACCATCAAAATTAATATCGGCATTGGTATAAGTATTCATCCCAAATTGCACAATATAGGCATTAAAATCGTGAACGTTAACTATGCCATTCCCATTTATATCTCCTACTTTAGCAGCATAAATAGGCGCACTGCTATCACCCACGTTTTGTAGTTGGCTATCTCCTCCTCGCACGTTTTCTACTAAGCTAAAATCGTAAGCATTGGCATTGGGAAGAGAGAGGGCATTGGCACTTAGTAATCCTAAATGATTGCGTGTTTTAATAGATAAATAATATTCCTCTTCACTGTTTAAGCCTTGTAAGGCAACACCATTGGTAAATCCGTTTACATCTGCCAATGTACCATCACTTAAAAGTAAGGCTGGTTTTTGGGCAACAACGGTATTAACATCGTTGCTATTACGAGCTTCTACTAGGACCCAATCCACAGTGTTGCTGTTAAGGTTGGTGTGTTTATGTTGCAAAGGGTAATTCCACGGAGCATTTTGGAATGGATGATGTGGAGGGAGTAAGTTGTTGGTGCTAAGGTAGTTGCTCATATTATTGCTGTCGCTGTTGTAAGCACCTGTAAGTAACAAATTTGCTTGCACTACTACACAAGGCGCATCTGCCAAAGCAGGAGGGGTGGGGGTAGAAATGTGCCAAGTATCTAAGTCGTTTAAAACGGTATTGCCTGCAATTTCTTGTAATAGTGCTACATCCGCTTCATTAAGTCCATCAGTATAAGTGCTACCTAAAGGGCTTTCTTGAAAAATGGCTGCATAAAAAACACAAGCCGCTAAATACGAGCCTAAATTACTAGGGTGACTTCCATCTCCCGAATATAAATTAATGGCATCTTCAGTTGTTGTACGTACCGTGCGCCATGCCTCGCCAACAGGCGCAACAGATGCATTATTGAGGTAAGCCATTTCGGTATAACTTTCGGTAAGGCGACCTTGCATGCCTTCGTAGGTGCATAGGATAGGTAAGACATCGCAGTTGGAGGCATCGCCATTTTGCCTGCCCCAGGTCATAAAAAACAAGGGCTTGGTACAAGGATTATTTTGACGAATAGCATTGCACAACATTTCGGCAAAAGGGTAAGAATCGGTAGCTACTTGCCCAGGCGGAAAACTAGGAATTTGACTTTGTTCTTGTAGTACCACAAAATCCCAATCATCGCTATTAATTTTATCGAGCGTAGTACTATTGCTGCTATGGTTGGCAAAAGTATGGCCGCCAGGCGTAGCAGATTCAAAAATAATATCGTGCCCCTGGCTTTGAGCAATACCTTGTACAATAGCAGGTAATGTATTGTAAAAGGTATAGCTGTTGCCAACAAATAAAACCTTATACGTTTTGGCAGTACAAGCAAGCGTTGTTACTATAAAGCATAACCAAAACGCAGCAAGAAAGGTAGTTGTTTTTTTCATGCTACTAAGTTAAGGTTTTTGTAGGGGAGTAATAGTGCGGAGTTATTAAAAAATGTAGGGATGTGTTAAAAAAATGACAGCCCGCTACAAGCAAACTAGAAACAAGTAGAAGGTACTTTTGTATAAAGACTATTGGCTACGCTCGTTTTGTAGATAACTGATTAGGCAATACTAAAAAACTAATCATTAATACCTCAAAATAGGCACTCCAATTTTACTGGCATTGGGGCGGTAAATATTAAAGTCGGTAGTGGTAATATTGCCATCCAAATTGCCATCGCCTAATTGGTAGGTATTAATGCCAGAGAGTTGTTGTTGAAAACGGTTGTAATCTTCTACGGAAATAACTCCATCGCCATCAAAATCGCCACCCATTAAGCCATAAATGTTGTTGTCTACTAAAACAAGCTGCGAAATGCCGCCCATAATATTAGCAGGGTTGGTAAGGTCAAAGGTATTTACATTAGGTACTACTATTGGATTACTACTGATTACCGCCAAATGGTTTCTAGCACGAACCGACATATAATAAGGGGTATTATCTACTAGGTTGAAAAAATGTACGCCTTCCACATTGTCAAAATCTACAATTCGGCCATCGGCTAATAAAAGGGCTGCTTTTTGTTCAATAATTTGATTCATATCGGCAGCATCTCGTATTTCTACCAGCACCCAATCAATTGTATTAGGAGGAAATTTATTGAGAGTAGGAATGACTTCTGTTCCTGCGTAAAACCAAGGGTCCATATCAAAAGGTTGGCTTAAAGGCAGCAATCCGTTATCCAATAAGTGAGTTAGCATTAAGCCCTCTTCCACATCGTAAGCACCCTGAATAAAGGCATTTGTTTTCACTAAAACCGAAGGCGAACCAGCAATGTTATCAATGTAACAATCTGGCGTTACTAGGTAATTGGTATCAATTAGTCCTAGTTTTTGGCTTAAAAAGCTGGTAAACATGGTGGCGGCAATTGCGTCGTCACTAGCACCTAACCAATCTTGTAAAATGGTGGTGTATACTTGTCGGTAATCAAATTGTCGTTCTGTTTCGGCTAGTGCGCCACGGGTATCAAGGTTGTTTAAATTGGGGTTGGCTCCCGAAACGCCTGGCATAATAGCATCCCCAAAAACCAACATGGGGGCAAGCGAACCATGATCGGTTCCATAACTGCCGTTTTCTACTACTTTGCGCCCAAATTCAGAGAAGGTAACCGTAGCCACTCGTCCGTTTAAGCTGAGTGCGGTTAAATCGTCTTGAAATGCTTTTACCGAATCCGATAATTCTCGCAATAAATCGGCATGTTTGCCAATACCTGTTGTGGCACTATCTACTTGTCCATTGTGGGTATCAAAACCGCCTAAATTAACCAAGAAAATTTTGGTTTTCGAGCCACCACTAATCAATCGGGCAACGGTTTGTAATTGTTTAGCTAAGTCGTAATCGGGATAAACAACGGCATTATTACCACCATTGAAAACACTACTAATACGCTCGGCATAAACATTGGTGCTGTTTTGTATGCTGATTAAATATTGCAGCTCATTTCCGTATTGGGTATTTGCAATATTGGCAGGCGGCAGTCCTCCAATAGACGAAACCAAAGTATATAAACTAGCCGCATCTTGTTGTGCTAAGTTAATGGATGTGCCACTTACTCCCTCGCCATGAAAACCCAAAGAAACCTGTCCATCTCCTAATTCAATTCCCAATGGATCGAGCATTACACTAGTAGGATTTCCTGCTAAACTAGGAAACGTATGTTCTAAATACCGACCTATCCATCCAGTTCTAATATTAAAATTGCCACTAGTACCATCGCCTCCCGTTAGCCATAAATCGGTTGCCTTAAAATGCGATTTATTTTGAAACTCGTAACCCACCGATTGAATCACATTTACTTTTCCAGCATCGTATAAATCCTTAATGCCCGTCATAGCAGGATGTAAACCTACCTGATGATCGCTAGGCAAAGTGCCATCTAAAGGAATGATGCTGTTACTCCCCATATCAGGCAAAGCAATACTAGGTCGATGGTTCGCATAGTTGTCGTACTGACTAATGGGAATTACCATATTTAATCCATCATTACCACCTGCTAATTGAATAATGACCAATACTCGATCACTAACGCCATCGCAACTTAACATAGATGGCGTAGCAAAACTGCGTAAAGCCGTGCCATTAATTAGCAAAGGTGTAGCCGCTAATGTGCTAGTGAGTTTTAAGAAATTACGTCTATTCATTTTTATATTGTATTATTTTTATCTTTTTATTTTGTTTTGGTGTTAAGCCAGGAGGCTTTAAGCCCGTTATGCTCCAGCCGGGAGGCTGGAACGGGCATTTTTTTTATTTTTTTAAAAAAAATGCAGGGTCAAGCCTCCTCGGTAAAAAGTGTAAATTATTGGGATAAACAGATCGTTCTTTGCGGACGTTTTTTAGGGTTACAGGTAGAGAAAATTCATGAATTTTCTCTACGTGATTTCTCCACAAAAAAGGGAACACTAAAAAAACGCCAGCATATAAAAACTGACAGCGCAGCGATCTGACAATGAGCGTCAGCGAATGATCTGACCCCTGACCACTTTTAAAAAAGTTGATATTCTGGCGAAGTTAAGATGCCACGGATTAGGTTATTTAATCCAATTCGCACTTCCATGTCAATGCCTGTATTTTCGTAATCGATCCATTCGTAAGCCCAATCTACTTCGGGCAGTCCTTGCAGAAAAACAACATGAACGAAGTAATTCATTCGGTCGCTATCTACATTTTCGCAGAATAACAATTGCAGCAATTCTTCTACTACTACATAAGGATTAGCTGGTTGCGAAATATTGTTTTCAACAAAAGCCACCATATCGAGTTGTACGCCTCCTAATGTGCCAGAGAGGAGGATGCGTTCTCCTGTAATCAACATTTCGGGGATTTTAAAACGGGTAATAATCGTTCCCGAATTAAACCAACCTCTATGGTAACTATCTCCTTGGTAATAAGGAGGGTAGCCTGCCACCGAATCGGGAAAAAAGAGTGCGAAAGAAGCCGTTGCAAACATTACATTAATAACGCCTGTCCAGTAAAACCGATAGTATAAATTGTGGTAATCGGCAAATACATCGGGCATATCTACATCGAGTAAATTGAGGGTTTGCAGTACCAATTCTATGGGTGATTTTACCAATGCGCCAACCGTTTCATCCTGGTTTTCGGTATCGTCTTGATCGTAAAAATGTTTACTTTTTAATAAGGTGGAAATGGTTAAGGCTAAATCATAATCGCTATCTCGAAAGATGGCTGCTAGGGGTTCGATAATGTCTTGTTCTATTTCGTCGGTAATAATTCGTCCTACAAAAAAGCGATACATTTTGCGGCAAATATATCGGGCGGTTTCGTCTTGGGCAAAAACCATATTTACAAAATCGGTAATTTCCCGAATCATGTCATCTTCATCTACTGCGCCAGTAATTGTTGCGCCGCCAAATGCGCTGCTAAAGGTTTTGTCATTGTTTTCGTGATGTGCATAATAAGGGCGTGCTAATGGAATATTGGTATCAGCATCAATATAAGCGGCATCGTCTCGGTTACTCACTTTCCAACCGCTAAAAACTTTGGCGGCTTCTACAATATCGGCTTCGGTATAATTGGTGTAATTATCGGGACCAATTTGTGGACCTTTACCAATGGTAAACAACTCAAAAAATTCTCGTGCGTAATTTTCGTTGGGGTTTGTATCAATATTCGTGTTGCCATTAAGGTAGTAAAGCATCGAATTATTAATGCTCATTTTAATGGCAAATTCTCGGTAGTTTCCTAGTGCGTAATGCCTCAATAAAGATAAGTGATCGAAATAATGAGAATAGTTGCCACTTCGATAATCGGCGGTAAAGCAGGTATGTAAAAAAAACTGCATTTTATGGTGTATCGAGGCATCGTTTTTAGCTTCGTGCAGCCACCAAGCCACTAGAAAATTTCGTCCTCTATTAGCGTTTGGTACATCTTCTGCTGGAATGGAACAACTAGCAGGCATTGTACCACAATTAATATAGTATTGACCAGTAAAAGAGTAAATAGGCTCTTCATGCACATAATTAGAAGGATACAACAATTGAGTAATAGCCGTATTTACCGATTTTAATTTAAAATTGTCGATGCGTATTTTATCTAACTTATAGGTTGAACGCCTTAATAAATGAGCAGCCAAACGGCGGCCAAGCGAACCCGTTTTAGCGTCTAAAGATGCCATAATGATTGATTTTTATTTTGTATTTGCTAGTTGTATTGTGGGGGTATAAAGTAGGGGGTAATAGATAAGCGTAATAAATAGGTTGGTTGTAAAGGCAGTTACGCACTACTAAGTAAAGTATACGTATGCTAGTTTCCTTGTACGTAGCAAAGGAATGAATAGTTTACAAAAAAAGGAGAAATCTTAAACGTACGCTAACAAAAGATTTGGTTTTATGGAGAATAAAAGATACTTGATGGAGTGTTTGTTTTGTATCTATTTGATATACAGGCGTTTTAATTGTGAAATATTTTTCTCTGTTGATGGATTAATAACTTTGTGCTTGATGAAGGCGGCAATATGGTCAATGGCATCGTCGGCTTCGTCTAAATAAGGCCAAGTTACTTGCCATACATGCATCATATCTTGCCATATTTCTAGGGTAACATCTACGCCTGCATCGGCAGCACGTTCGGCAATGCGGGTAGAATCGTCGAGGATAATTTCGGATGTGCCTACTTGCACTAGCATGGGCGGAAGGCCTGTTAAATCGCCATAAACAGGAGAGAGGTAGGGCATTTTTCGGTCTACCTGCCCTGCATAGAGTTTGGCATAGTGTCGTAAAAAGCGAGGCTCAAACATGGGGTCTTCTTTTACGTTTCTGGCAACAGATTTTCCCGTTACCATCAGGTCGGTCCAAGGAGAAAGGCAAACGGCAGCGGCAGGTAAGGGAAGTTTTAACGCTTTTAGTTTTAACAGGGTTGCTAGGGTTAAACCGCCACCAGCAGAATCGCCAGCGATAACAATATTTTTAGGTTGGTAATTTTTTTCTAGCAGCCATTTGTAAGCATCAATAGCATCGTTTAAGGCCGCAGGGTAGGGGTGTTCTGGTGCTAGGCGATAGTCGATGGTGAGGGCATAAGTACCTGCTTTTTGTGCAATGCGAGCAACTAGCGATTTGTGCGTATCAATAGAACCTAATGCATAACCGCCGCCATGTAAATAAAACAACACCATATCAGGGTTGGCATTTTTTGGTTTTACTCGTGCCGCAGGTATGCCTGCTACTTCAAAGCGACTAAAGTGTACGGCATCGGGTATTTTTAAACGGGCAGTAGCGGCTTCCATGCCTCTACGCAAAAAGTTGATGTCGTTTTCTTTTCTTGCCGTTGTTAAGGTTTGGCGTAAAAAACGCAAATACCGTTTAAATAAATAATTTTGTACACTCGCCACTTTCAGTTGTTTAAAGGTAAATTCTAAGAAAATAAAAGCCAACAAAGAAACAAAAAAGCCTGCAAAAGTCCTAGTATTTTGAGTATTACTTCTACCTAGTTATTGCTTAATTTTTTCTAGTGGAAAATAACATTCCCTTACTGCGGTTCGGGAGGTAATATTTTTGGTACAGGGCGCTTGCGTTTTTTCTCTTAACACCATCCCATATCTATAAGAACTGAGCAAAGCGGCATAGTTATTCGGAATTTCTATCGAACCCATGCTTATTTGGTCCCTATCAAGTTGGTGATATTTAATATGGCAGTAATTTTCGAGTAGCGAGGTTTCTAGGTAAATAAAATCGAGTAAATCTACACAAGTGGTATTAATAAATCCGCTAGGAATTTGCCTGCCAAATAGTTGGTGGTTATTTATAAAGCAGAAGCCATACCAAGTTTTTTCTCCTGCTTCGTCGTCGTTAAAATCTACTACAATTACAGGAACATCTACGTGGTTTATGGTAATAGCAATTTCTTGTCCAAATTGTAGGTCTAAAGTACTAATATCAATCCCTTCCCAATTGGGTTTAAATTGGTTGAGGGTGTTGTTGGAGGACGGGCTACATGCACCTACGAAAAACAAGAAAACGATGTATAGCACTAGCAGTATTGCGGAGGATTTGGTGGCAACTATTTTAATCAAGGGAGTTCAGTTTATCCATAAAATCTAGCACCAAATCATCTAATTCGCCGCTGCCAGACAATGCGCCCATCATGCCGTACATGGCGGCGGTGCGTTTGCTTTTTCCTATGCCTTTGCCACTCGTTATTTGTTGTAATTTGCCAAAGGCATTATCGGGCAATACTTTTTTTAATCCTTTTACGGCGGCTACCTGTATGTTGGTTCCAATTTTATGCAGGCTTAGTTTTTTTACTTGATCAACGGCTGCTTGTAAATCTTCCAAAAACTCATCGGCTATTTCGGCATGAATGGGGCTGATGGTTAAATGCAAGCAGGCAGGATCTTGTTGTCTATCAATATGCCAGCCTTTTACACTTAGCTCATCGCCAATGGCATAAATATTTAATTTATCAGAGCCCAAAGCCAAGAGCGTCATATCGGGTTGGGCAATTAATTGTAATTCGGGAATAGACTCAATAGTTGCTTTAAACTTGCGAGTAGTTTTTAGGGCGGTTTTGGCTAGTTTTAAATAACCATCCATGCCAATACCATTTAGGGCGGCCCATGCTGCGGCAATTGCTCCTCCTGGGCGAGTGCCACCCATGCCTGGCGATGCGTAGATGCCACCTGTCCATTGGGTGTAAATAAAAAATTGCTTTTTGCGTAATGCTCTATTTTTATACATAATTACCGATGCACCTTTTGCCGCATAACCATACTTGTGAATATCGGCAGAAATGGAGGTAACGCCTGGCACACTAAAATCGAAGTTATTAAATTGATAGCCGAGTTCTCTAGCAAAAGGCAACATAAAACCGCCAACACAGGCATCTACATGCATTAAAATTTCTTTATCTAAAGCAATTTCTGCCATTTTTTCAATAGGGTCTACTACGCCGTGCGGATAGGAGGGGGCAGAACCTACAATCATGGCGGTATTGCGATTTACGGCACTCCACACTTCGTTTAAATTGGCTCGTCCATCCTCGTTAACGGGTACGAGAACGCCTTTTACGCCAAAATAATGAAAGGCTTTATGAAAGGCTGGATGTGCAGAAACAGGCAATACTATTTCGGGAATTTTTACCGATGGCTTGTGTTTTTTTGCCCATGCTCTAGCCGTTTTTACCGCTAGTAAAATGCTTTCTGTTCCGCCAGAGGTCATGCTGCCAATGGTTTGGTCATCGCCTCTAAACAAATCGGCACACATAGATATGACCTCGGCTTCCATCCGTCGCAAACTAGGAAATGCAGTTGGATTCAAGGCGTTTTCACTAGCAAATAGCATATAAGCATCTTTTACCATTTGCATAATTTCCTCCCCAGGATGATACACCAAACTAAAGGTTTTTCCTTGTTTCCATTTGGTATCTTCGCCCTTTAAGGCCTGCATTTGTTGTAGCAATACTTGTGGGCTAGTACCTCCTTGTGGAAAGCGAATTGCAGGTTTTTTTTGGGTCTTATTTTTTTTCTTTTTTGCCATTGGTTGAATTGTTTTGTTGCTGAATTGTTTTGTTGTTACCAATTTGCAAAGGCACGGTTGTAAATATCATCAATTAATCGGTTGGTAATTTGTTCGATTAGCTCGGTTTCTACGTCGCTCAGGTTGGCATCTTTAGGGAAAGTTTCAAATTGTCGAAAACTTTCCGACCAGTTTTCGTCGGTAACATTATTGACAAAATCAACCCGTATATTAATGGTCAGTTGGCTTAATGCGGCTTGATCGTCGGCTCCCGAAGCGGCAGGTTCTACCACGTAATTCATTATAGAACCTGCAAATTCTACATCTCCTCCTTGGTTCGATAAATCCAAACGAGCTTCCGAAATACATTTGTTTTTTAGCTTTTCTACTAGGGTTTGTGTAAGGCTAGGTTCGACCGTGCTTGCTAAATTTTCAAAATTTTCTACGTACAAAGTTTTTACGTTAGGGTCGATGCTTGCGCTAGTAAAAGAGTAAACGCCGCAGCTTTGTTGCAGCAATACTAGGCTTAGTAAAGTGAGGAAAAGTGCTAGTAAATGTGTTTGCAATTTATAAGTCATTGTGTTATTGGTTTTAGATACTTGTTGCAAAGAAAAAGATAAACTTTTAACGGCATGTTTCATTCACTATAAGTTTTACTTGACACTTCGTGAAGTGTACTAAGAGCAAATTAAAATCGAAACTTTTGCAAGCCACCCGCTTGAATACCGTTTGGCTCAAGCGGGACGCTTGACCCTGCGTTCATTTTTTGTAAAAATGAACGCCCGTTCCAGCCTCACGGCTGGAGCGTAACGGGCATAAAGCGGGTGGCTTGCAGCTAAAAGTGTCAACTGTCTTTTAAGGCTGCTGAAACATGCCCTTTTAACAGCCAATTATTTGCAAAGTAAATTCCCTTTTATTCTTTTTCTTCATCAATTATTTCGCTAGTGTCTGGTACAGGTTTATTCATGCTTTGTACAACTTTATCAAGTCCTTCGGCATCAATTAATCCTAGGTCTTTGGCATGTTTAGCAGCTTCTAGGCTATCGTTAAAAAGGAGTGTTTCTACATCATCTACCTTATCCATAAGTTGTTGAATGCGTTCGTTGCGTTTTTTATCATTCACCTTACGAATATAAATTGCACGGATTCGTTTAGGAAATGCTTGTGCAACAGATAAATAAATATCGGCATCTTTTTCGCCACTATCGCCTATTAAAACGAATTTTAGCTTTGGATAAGTGTAAAGGATATTTAAAATTTCTTGGCGTTTATGTGTTTTATAATTTACCAAGTGTTCTCCTTTATGCCTTCCAAAATCACGCAGTAAAATGGGACCTTTTGGAATGTTGTTAATCTCCATAAATTCGGTAAGCATATCGTACAAATTCCAAGGGCCGTTTGATACGTAAAATAGGGGGTTATTTTGTTGTCCGTTGCTCCCTTTATTAAATGCTTTGTACCATGCAGGCGCGCCTGTAAAAGCAGGACGGGTGTAGGCGTTTTTGGTAAACGAATTGTATATCATTTTTACGGTAGAAGTCACCTCGGTAATAATTAAGGTGTCGTCTAAATCGCTAATTACGCCAAATGCGGCAGTAGTAGGCGGCACTAAAATTTCTCCTTGTACCCGAACTGGTTTTTCAAAAGGAATAGGGGCTTCTTGAAGTTCCAAATTAATGGTATGCCACGAATTTGTTGGTGCGCTACTCGTATTTATGGGAGCTAAAAACTCCTGTTTAAGGTGGTAATACCCTTCGTGATCTGTAGTTAATACGAAATTATAATCGTGATAGTTGGCTTGTAGAACAGCATTAGGCATTTCGTCGCTATCAAAACGGCGGTAGGTGTTTTTAATATTTTGCCAGCGACTGTCATTCGCTGTCGATTCGATGGGTTTGTCTACTAGTATTCTGCCTTTGCAGGAAATAAAATTACGGCGGCCATAACCTCTGTAAGGTACAATAATTAAGGGCTTAACTTCCTCCTCTTTTTCGGCTGCTGCTTGCTTTTCTTCTTGATTCTTTAAATCTGTTGCTGTTTTAGTTCCTTGTTTTTTAGCTAATTTGCGTTTTTTCTTTTTAGTAGTAGCATCTGTTTCCTTTTCCGATGCTTTTATCGGTTCTGCCACCTCTTTGGCGGTTAAATCTACGGCTGGATCTTCGTCCAATGTTAGTTCCGTTTCAGGATCTAAATCTGTTTCCAATTTTGTTTTTTTATCAAACTTGGATTTAATGCGTTCTTTTAAATTGAACTTACTTTTTTTTGGTTTTTCTTTACTCATTGGCTAAGTTTTTTATCTGTACATGGAGCGAATTTACTAGGAACACTTTTATTACTAGATAAACAGACGTATTTTTTTACCAACTACCAACTACCAACTACCAACTACCAACTACCAACTACCAACTAC
>JAHDBT010000675.1 GCA_020630215.1 Bacteroidota bacterium | reverse complement strand
CTATTAGAAAATCTCTTTGCGGAAATTTGTAACTTTATTTTTTCACCATCCCTTATTGTTTTTACTAGGGAAAAAATAAATATCATGAATAATAATTATTTAGACAGCGTAATCAAACAATTTCAGTATTACGAACTCTTGGGCAACAAAACCATTCAACAATTATCTACTGAGGAATTGTTTTGGCAATACAACGAGGACAGCAATTCGGTGGCTATTATTGTAAAACATTTACGAGGAAACATGCTTTCTCGTTGGACGGATTTTTTAACCAGCGACGGAGAAAAAGAATGGCGAAATAGAGAGGACGAGTTTGATGCCGCCAATTTAAAAAGAGATAAGGAGGCTTTGTTAGTGGTATGGAAAACAGGATGGGATTGTTTATTTAACGCACTAGCAACCGTAGCAGAAAAGGAAGAAAATTTTCACCAAACCATTTACATCCGCAATATGGGGCATACGGTAGTAGAAGCCGTAAATAGGCAATTGGCGCATTATGCTTATCACGTTGGGCAAATTGTGTTTTTAGGGAAAATGATACGAGGAACGGAGTGGAAAAGTTTATCTATTGCCAAAGGAGAATCGGCTAATTTTAACAAAGAAAAATTTGCCAAGCCTAAACACCGAGAACATTTTACCGAGCAGTTTTTAAAAAGGAAAGAAGACAGCTAGTATTAAAAAAAAATAACGTCTAGAGACAAAAAGACTTACTATTTTTTTGAAAAATAGTAAGTCTAACCTAAAACAAACTAGGTAACCACCAACTTAAAGCTTCCCATTATACTTAGAAAAGGAGACGGCGAAGCCAAAAAAACTCCGTGCCACTCCGTGTAAAACTCAGTAAGACTTCGTGGGAACCCCTAATTCATTATTAAACACAAAAAATGCCCAATTTACAACACACTAGAGGAATTGTTTTAAAAACCGTAAAATACTCCGAAACGAGTGTAGTGGCAAAGGTATATACCGAAAAATTGGGAATTCAATCCTATATTATAAATGGGGTGCGTAGCAGCAAGTCTAAAACTAAATTGGGTTTATTACAGCCATTAAGCCTGCTAGAAATGGAAGTGTATTACCGAGAAAATAAAAGCCTCAACCGCATTAAGGAAATGAAATTAGCGCATACTTTTAGCAGCATACCTTTTCAAGTAAGCAAAAGCGCATTGGCTTTATTTATGACCGAAATTCTTTACAAAACTTTAAAAGAAGAAGAAGCCAATAAAGATCAGTTTGCTTTTATTTTTGAAAGCGTTAAATATTTAGATCAAACAGAAGCGTCGATTAGCAATTTACATTTATCCTTTATGGTAAAGTTAAGTCGATATTTAGGTTTCCATCCACAAAACAATTTTTTCTATTCCGATTGTTCCATTTTCGATTTGCAAGAAGGCGTTTTTACACACCGCATTCCCGACACACACCTACAATACATAGAATTGCCTCTTAGCGAAAAATTATCTAAACTCATTCACCTATCCCTCACTAATGCACACGAATTGAGCCTTGTTCGTGAACAACGGCAAGCCTTACTGGCCTGCATCATTCGTTTTTACGAATTACATGTAGCAGGCTTTAAAGAGGTAAAATCGTTGAAAGTTTTACAGGAAGTGTTGCGGTAAGAAAAGTAATCAACCTAATATGCAATAAACTTGCGTATAAGAAAAGAAGCGCACGCCAAAATGCGTGCGTTATCAATAGCAATATAATAGCTAGACATTTTTCAGCCTGCTAATCTTTAGTGAAGGAGAAAAGAATAAACAAAGTGATGGTGTTTATTTTTTCATTTCACTTATTTAAGTAGAAATAAAGATGCAAGACAAGAAATAGTGCTGTATTTAAAAACCAGATGCTTACTCAGCAAAAGTAGCCCCTAATTTATATATAATTAGGTGACTTAGTGTAGTAGGTTATTTTAAATAATAGTTGGGTGTCTGTCTTGCAATGGGTAAATTAGTACTCATCTTCGTTAAAATAAAAATCAGAACGAGTGGGATAATCGGGCCAGATTTCCTCTATGCCTTCATAATGTTCTCCTTCATCTTCTAATTCCTGAAGATTTTCAATTACCTCAATGGGTGCGCCCGAACGAATTGCGTAATCAATCAATTCATCTTTGGTTGCGGGCCATGGAGCATCTTCTAAATAAGATGCTAACTCTAAAGTCCAATACATAAAAAACGTTTAGTAATGGTTAAAATGTAAATAAAGCAGTACATTAAAACCATTCCTTTGAAAAAAAGTTTTGCAAAATTAGTATAATATTTTTCATAAGCAAGTAATCCTGTACAAAAAGATTTTTTTTGCCACGTTCACCATCCCTTATCAAGAATAGAGGGCTTAATTCTCTATTAATGCTTTTTTTTACCCAAAGTGTTACCAATAGGGTAAAAAAGATGGAGTATCCTACCTAATGTTGTTACTATTCCGCATTCGCTAAATAGTAGTAGAAAGTAGAACGTACGCTTCGCTTTAGGTATAAGGAAGCTTCGATTCGACTATTTCGTTGGTGTTTTTTGGTATTGCCTAATCAATTATTTGCAAAACGCACATAGTTGAGTAGTCTTTATACGTTATACAAAAGTACCTTCTACTTGTTGCTGAATAGTAACCTGATGTTTATAAATCGCTTAAGGAATAAAAATTATTTTCTAGGATTCCAAATAATCTCATCAATATTTAATTCTTGACTCAATTTTCTTCCTAAAACAAATAAATAGTCCGACAAACGGTTTAAATAACGAACCAATATATTGTCAACAGGTTCATTTGCTGCTAGGAGTACAGTTAAGCGTTCGGTTCTCCTGCACACACATCGTGCCAAGTGACAATATGACACCGTAGTATGCCCACCTGGAAGTACAAAGTGCTTTAAATCAGGAAGTTGCGCGTTCATGTCGTCTATTTCCTGTTCTAGCTGCTCAATGTCAGCTTCCAGCAAATCGGGCGTTTTGGCATTGTTTTTACCAGGGTTTGTTGCCAAATTAGCACCTAGTGTAAACAATCGGTCTTGAATCGTCTTTAAAACTTCTTTATGATGCACATTAATGTTTTGGTCACGTATTAATCCAATAAAAGAATTTAATTCATCAACCGTGCCATAAGCCTCAATGCGGATATGCGATTTAGGAACTCGACCACCGCCAAAAAGCATTGTTGTTCCATCATCACCTGTTTTAGTATATATTTTCATGTTAAATAATTCTGTTATTATTTGTTGATGTCTTCCTGTTCTTATCTTTCTAGTGGCTCAAAACTTAAGTTTCTGATGATTAA
>JAHDBT010000674.1 GCA_020630215.1 Bacteroidota bacterium | reverse complement strand
AAAAAAAATACGGCGACTTAATCATCAGAAACTTAAGTTTTGAGCCACTAGGAGGCAAATTTCTTTTAGTTTTATTTTTTATAGTAGTGATATTATTACGAAGAATGCTTCTTAATTGCCTTTAATCCTCCTTTTAAGTTAAAAATATGGCTAAAGCCTAAGCTGGCTAAAAACACACAGGCATTAGCACTACGAAGCCCTATACTACAATAAATATAGTAATGTTTACTAGGGTCGAGGTCTTCAATTTCTTCCATAAAGTGCTGACTTTTTATATCTATATTCAGCGCATTTTCAAGATGTCCATCTTTATACTCGCTAGGAGTGCGCACATCTAGTAATATGGCATTACTGTTGTTTAACTGCCGTTTTGTAAATTCGGCCGTTGGTAAATCAATATATGGTTTTGAAGTCATTATTTGGTGATTAGGTTTTACAAAAGTAATAGCTATTCCCTTAATGTTATAATATTATTTGATAATTATTGCTTTCGTTCCAAGACTTTTGTGTTTATTTATCACGAATTAAAAGCCTTTTTAAGTATATCGTTGGGAATATATTTAACACACTTTGCGTTGTGCGCTGTTATTTAGCCACTCGCTTTTTAAACTATTAGAAAAAAAAAAAGGGCCTGTTTCAATTAAATAAAACATGCCCAAAAAAGTATAAATACAACCATAACGATGGCGAGTATTTTTAACGACGGATAGCGAAAAAGGAGGCTGTCAAAAAGGTGTCAATCATTTATGTATAGCTATTTATCATGCAATATCCAAATAATAATTGGGCGGCTCATAAAGTTTAGTTATTTTGCAGGCTATTTGTTATCAATAATAACGACCTGTTTATCCAAATAAAGAAAAGCACTTGACACTTTACAGTGGTGTAGCGAAGCGGAACCGTCTATATACCAAGTACCCGCTACTATCTACCAAAAAAAGTGTCAACCGCTTAGGTAAACAGGTCATAAGTGAAAGTGGAAAAATAAAATCGCACATAATGGCCGATTTTATTTCTCACTTTTCACTAATAACTAATCTTCTTTTTTATAAAAAATATTTTTACCATGAATTTTATTAGAATTTTTGCAGGTATTTTAGCATTTCTTGGAATGGCATTACTAATTTATGGCTGCTTTGCGTATTTAAACGATGGCGGTAAATTATTTGGTGTAGAGATGGGTAAAATGGAAACAGTAGTGCCGTTTTTACTAGGTATCTTTTTCTTCTTCTCTGGTGTATCTTTACTTAAAAGTAGTAGTGGAAAAGGTTAAACACTTCTTAACGTCAGCCCATTGTTATATTAATATCTTATGCAAGCATCTGTTCCGTTTTTGCTTTAGATTGCAATAGTTACTTTGTAACTTTACCAATTCATCAATCCCTTCTATAGAACAACTAAATAGAAACCAATCTAATTTTTTATATGAAATTTAACGACTTTAAATACAGCCGTCCCGATATGGAGGCTATGGAAATAGCGTTTAAAAACTTGCTCGATGCTTTTGATGAAGCGGAAGATGTGAGCACCCAAAACGACATCCTAAAGCGCATTAATGGGCTACGTGCTAATTACGATACCATGGAAAACATTGCCATGATTCGGTACACCATTAACACGGCGGACCCTGCCAATGAAGCAGAGCAAAACTTTTTCGACCAAAGCAATCCTTTATTTGGTAAATTGGTAAACGATTTTTATCGTTCTTTAGTAAATTCTAAATTTAAAACCGAGCTAAAGGAACAATGGGGCGAGCATTTATTTAACCTTGCCGAAGTTAAATTGCTAACTTTCGAACCGTCTATTATTGAAGACCTACAGAAAGAAAACCAATTAAACAGCGAGTACACCAAATTGATGGCGACCGCTAAAATTATGTTTGAAGGAGCGGAACGCAACCTGTCGGATATGTCGCCTTTTGAATCGAGTGCCGACCGAGATATGCGCCGCCGTGCTAGTGCCGCTAAATGGCAATTTTTTGCTGATAATACAGAACAGATTGATCGTATTTTTGATGAACAGGTAAAACTGCGTCATAAAATGGCGGTACAGTTGGGCTTTAAAAACTTTGTAGAATTGGGTTATAAACGCATGATGCGTACCGATTACAATGCCGAGATGGTTGCCAATTACCGCAAGCAAGTGCTAGAAGTTATTGTACCAATGGCTGCTAAACTACGAAAACGACAAGCTAAACGTTTAGATATTAGCGATTTTAAATCCTACGATCTTAGCCTCAGCTTTAAAACAGGCAATCCTACGCCAAAAGGCAACCCTGATTGGATAGTAGCGCATGGCAAAAAGATGTACGAGGAATTATGTACCGAAACCAACGAGTTTATCAACTATATGCTTGATAATGAACTGATAGATTTGGTATCTAAAAAAGGTAAAGCTCCTGGCGGCTATTGTACTTATATCGAAAATTACCGTTCGCCTTTTATCTTCTCTAACTTTAATGGCACTTCGCACGATATTAACGTGCTAACTCACGAAGCTGGACACGCTTTTCAAGTATACATGAGTCGTGATTTTGAAATGCCCGAATATTTATGGCCAACTTACGAAGCCTGCGAAATTCACTCGATGAGCATGGAGTTTTTAGCTTGGCCTTGGATGGATCAGTTTTTTAAAGGAGATGTAGATAAATTTAAATTTGAACATTTAAACGATGCCATCCTATTTTTACCTTATGGCGTATCGGTAGATGAGTTCCAACATTTTGTATACGAAAACCCCGAAGCTACGCCTGCCGAACGCAAACAGGCATGGCGCAACATCGAAAAAAAATACATGCCTTGGATTGATTACGATGGCAACGAGTTTTTAGAAAATGGTGGTTTTTGGCAAAAGCAATCGCATATTTTTGGCTCTCCGTTTTATTATATTGATTATACTTTAGCCCAAATTTGCGCTTTCCAGTTCTGGAAAAAATCGAACGAAAACCGCAGCAATGCTTTACACGATTATATACAACTTTGTAAAAAAGGTGGCAGTGCACCTTTCTTAAAATTGGTTGAATCGGCCAACTTACAATCACCTTTTGAGGATGGTTGTTTAAAGGAGGTCGTTGCGCCTGTATCAGCTTATTTGGAAGAGGTGAATGATATGGTTTTGTAGCAAACAACTGGTATGTAATATTAAATTAAAAGCCCGCTTTGAAATTGATTTTCAAAGCGGGCTTTTCTGTAGAACGGACTTTAGTCCGTTTTTATTTGTAGGAGACGTAGCAGTGCCACGTCTGTACGAGTTTGGTTTTACCCTAACCGTAAAATTA
>JAHDBT010000068.1 GCA_020630215.1 Bacteroidota bacterium | reverse complement strand
CAATAGCAGGTTTTAGTGCTAGTATGACGGGCAACAACAAAAAAAAATACATCCCTAATAAATACGGCAAGCCCAAATCAAGCACCGTACTCATCGACATTAACACTGCCGACACAACCGACTGGAAACAACTAAAAGGCATTGGCAGCGGCCGAGCAAAAAGTATTGTAAAATACCGCAGTATGCTAGGCGGTTTCACCTCCATCGATCAAGTAGGTCAAGTATATCACCTAGAAGAAGTTTTTCCTAGTATAAAAGGGCAACTTGTTAACAACTCAGCAGATGCAATTCAAAAAATTCACCTCAACATTACGCCCGATAGCATTATGCAAAAACACCCCTACATTAATTACAAAGTTGCTAATAGCATTGTAAAGTACAAGCAACAACACGGCAATTACAAAAGTGTAGAAGACATCAAAAAAATATACTTGATTAATGAGGAACTGTACGAGAAAATTGCGCCTTACTTGATGGTGGATTGATTCTTTAAGGATGGCTTCGAGCTACTGTGCTTTTTTATTTTTTAATACTAAAGCTCCTACCACTTACTTATAGTGTAATAGCTATAAATCCAAACGTCCTGCTACCTGCTACTAAAATACATTCTACTAATTTAGCATAAGCCATAGTAATAAAACACAAGGCTAGGCATGTTGACGAATACCCGACCATCTTTTCCTAAAAAATCCGTATATTTGCAGGCCAAATTGTTTAACAAAATTTAAATATACATAAATGGATGCAGTAGTTGATGCAAAAAACATAGATTTTTCCCCAACGGAAGACCAACAAATGATTGCCGCTACAGTGCGTGATTTTGCCGAAAAGCACATCCGCCCTAAAGTAATGGAATGGGATGAGGCGCAGCATTTTCCCGTAGACTTATTTAAGCAAATGGGCGAATTGGGATTGATGGGTGTTTTAGTACCTGAAGAATATGGTGGTGCTGGCATGAGTTATTTCGAGTACGTTAGTGTGGTGTCGGAAATTGCTAGAGTATGTGGTTCTATTGGCTTGTCAACTGCGGCGCATAACTCGCTTTGCACAGGACATATTTTACAGTTTGGCAACGAAGAACAAAAACGCAAATGGCTGCCGAAATTGGCAAGCGGTGAGTTTATTGGTGCTTGGGGCTTAACAGAACCTAACACAGGTTCGGATGCGGCACGTATGAAAACAACGGCCGTTAAAGATGGCGAGTATTGGGTATTAAACGGCACCAAATGCTGGATTACACATGGCGAATCGTCGCAAGTAATGGTGGTAATTGTACGTACTGGCGAAATTGGCGATAGTCATGGCATGTCGGCTTTTATTGTAGATAAGAGCAATCCAGGAGTAAGTGCTGGAAAAAAGGAAAACAAATTAGGGATGCGTGCTTCGGAAACAACGGAGGTTATTTTTGACAATTGCCGCATTCACGAAAGCGATATGCTAGGAAAAGAAGGTGGCGGATTTGTACAGGCGATGAAGGTGTTAGATGGAGGTCGTATTTCTATTGCCGCCTTATCTATTGGCATTGCCAAAGGTGCTTATGATGCCAGCTTACAATACGCCAAAGAGCGTCATCAATTTGGACAACCTATTGCGAATTTTCAAGCGATTCAGTTTAAACTAGCAGATATGGCTACCAAAATTGAAGCTGCCGAGTTGCTAACCCTACAAGCTGCCGATCTTAAAAACAAACATTTACCAATGACCAAAGAGTCGGCCATTGCTAAATACTACGCTTCCGAAATATGTGTAGAAGTATCGACCGATGCGGTGCAAATTTTTGGTGGCTATGGTTACACCAAAGATTTTCCTGTAGAGAAGTTTTACCGTGATTCTAAATTATGTACCATTGGAGAAGGTACTTCTGAAATACAAAAATTGGTAATCGCAAGAGCAATCTTGAAATAAAACACCAATTATACGAAGGTTGATTTATCGCCTTAAATACTCCAAAAGCAATGGCTTCCTGATTTATTTTAGGGAGCTTTTGTTTTTTAATGGAGGACAGTGGTCAGTGGTCAGCTCGTTCGCTTGCGCTTACTGTCAGATCGCTTCGCTGTCAGTTTTATGCTGACGCTAGGAGGTGTTCATTTAGAATTTAAAATTTATTTACCTGCTGACGCTAGGAGGTTTGATTTTTGATATGGGATTTTTGATTTTTTTGGGGGGCGTTGAAACGCAATGCATTGCGTTTGTACTATGAATATTCATTTTTTATGAAATTTAGCAGATTTTGTGCCGTAGGCACACCCCGTTTATAGACAACGAACAAAAAATAACCTAGCGCCGTAGGTGCGGCCCATCCATTAAAAGTTTGAAAATTGGTTATTATTTGGAATTTGTGATTTGATTATTGATTATTAAAATTCAACATCCAAAAAGTCCATCCATCCAGACCATCCAAATTCAGACCATTTTATTCCCCACAACGTTTCCAATTCAAAGGCCCACCACAATTAATTTCTAAAATTTCGCATTGCCCGTTGCTAGGCATAAATTGTTTTTGAATGGCTGTTTTAATTTGCGGCCAATTGCGTTTTTGGTTTCCACAGGCATGATGGAAGGCGGTTATGGTGTGGTTATTTTTTCCTAGTAGGTAGTAGGCAGGCGAGGCTTTAATTTTTTTCACATTTTCCCCTTGTTTTAAAATGCGTTTTTTTTCGTGGTCGGTACCTAGTCCTTTTAATATTTTTTCGATGGCGGCTTCGTAAGCGGCGGCATTTTTGTATTGGTAAAAATACAGTTGCATGGCTTGCCTGTGTTTATCCTGTAGAGTGCTGTGTTTGTGCCAAGTAAAGTCGGATTTGCTTAGGGGGTTAAATTTGGTGCTTTTTTTTGCTTTAGCATCAACCACAAAATTAAAAGCTTTACTAAAATTGGCTATTTTGCTTGTATCTATTTTTATAGGTGTAACTTCCTCCGCTTCCTTTGCAATCCCTCTACTTTTTTCCTCCGCTGCTGCTGCATCTTCTTTGTCCTTTTGGGTTTCTTCTATTAGCGCATTGGCTTTGCCCGAATTGTCATTATTACTAGCATCAAAACAAGCAGTAGTTACAGCAAAGCAAGTCCACAAAATGGCTAGTAAAACAAATTTATCGGGGGCAGCAAAAAAGGCATCCTTAAACATAATTGGTACGTTCTGATACTGGTTGAAAAAAACGGATGTATGCACGAGTTCCATCTAGCACTTCGTAAAAATCTTCTTCGTTGTGGTTGGGATTTACCTCATGCGAACGTTTCGATTCGGCAGCACGTTCAGCTTCGGCACCAATAGCGATAAAGGTCCAGCGTTCGTTGCCGCTGTCGTCGTTTAAAGGTGTTCGTTCAATAAAACTGCTCAACACCATATTGTGCGAATCGTTAGAACCTGTGCCACCATATAATTGCAGAAGGCAACCGGGTGCTACATCCTCAATTTTTACTTGTTGGTATTTATTAGATTGGTGTAAAGAACCAGCGGTAATATAATGCTTGTTGCTTGTTACATGTGGCTGGTAGCCTGCGTATAAAACGCTGTCGTGCAAAAACACATTGCATTTCCAGAGGTACTCGCCCCAGTTAATGCGATATTCTTTTTTACCATGCACCATTTCCGAACGGCTATTACTAGCACCTGCCAAGGATTTGTTAGGGGATAAAAATATGGTAGACTCGGTAGCATACGCCAATCCTATTTTGCCAGCAGAACGAGTTCTGGCACTTTGGTAGAGGTGATAGTTTTTGCTCTCCGTATAATTGCGATACACTTCTACGGCGATGCTGTAATCTCCTCGATGTTGTTTTTTTAGTTCCATAAACAGCAACTCATCAGCAGAAGGGATGTATACGATATTACCTGCTTCTAGCGGAAGGACTTGGGTAAAATAATACATCGCCACCTCTTTCTTCGCAACAGGCACTTCCTGCACATCAGTATCAGTATGCAATAGCTTAGGTAATTGTTCCTCGCTATCATACTCCTCTGCTAAGATTTCGGCAATACTGGCTTCGTACAAAAAAGTGTTGTATGGAATAATTCGCTGTGGCAATAAACTGTGTTTATAAGCTACATTGTCCCAAATAATTTCTTCCTTTACTTTTTCCAGTTCGTCCTCGTTGTATTGGCTTTCATCAATATAGGGGTTTAAATCATCCTCGGTGAGGGTGTAGGTAATACCTGGAGATAAGGTAAGGTCTATAATGGTTTCGGCAGTATCTGCTGCTCTTTTCATAGGATGTTTGTTTGGCAATTAATAAGACATTTAAAAGTAAGCAAATATTTTTACATATACTAGTTAACAGGACATTACTGTAACAAAAGAGGTATATTGTTAACCATGATAGCATATAAAGGGCAGGAAATTTTGGAGAGGTTAGGAAGTAAAAGGAAGGTATTAAGTAAAAGCCTTACCATTAAAAAGCTCCTACTTAATACCGTCTACTAAATATTTTGAAGTGGTGAAAATAAAAATACAAATCCGTATAAGATAGAATTAGATAAATCATGCTACAAAAGGATATGATTAAATAAATAAAAACGTACAACTTAGTATGACCACTACATTTACTAGTCATCCCATCAATGTTTTACTCATTTACCATCTAATATCCATGTAATACAGAACTAACAGATTTTCCGAAGCCCTTAAAGCCTGGTGTTTTTTCGTTTTTAGTAATCATGTACGCAGTAGGGTAAATAGTGCGTAAATGTTTATCAATATCTTGCACCGTAACCCGTCCGTCCTTGTCTTTGTCGAGGCCAATATTCATTTCGTAAGCTTTAGTGGGCTTGGCATACAAGGTATAGCAATACTCCTCCGCAATAGCTTTAGGATATAAAATGGCTAGGTACAAATCGGTTAGACTGTCGTAATCTCGGTACGTTTCTCGTTTTTCGTTTAGGTATTCAAAAACAAAGTCCATTTGCTCTACATGATTCATGTTTCGCAATTTTTCTACGGTAATATCATAATCTTTGGCAGTAGTAGGCATAAACTGTATCAATCCAGTAGCCCCACTTCCTTTATGATTTTTTACCGACGCATCAAACCGACTCTCCGAATGCATAACCGCCATCAACCATTCGGGAGGCACATCCAATTTGTGGCTTACTTGCTTTACTTTGTCTTCAAATTGATCTACATTGTACACATACTTAGATGCTTGATCCAGCAGGTACAATTGTTCTCGCAACTCGGCTTGTTTCTGTTCGTGTGTATTTCCACCAGCAAACCCGTTTGTTTTCATCAACACTAGATAGGTCGCCACATTACTTAATAATATGACCGCAACTAAAAGACCTATCGCTTTTAAATCGAAGGCAATCTCTTTTCCCTCCAGTTTAAGCAATTTCATACTGTTTATATTTTTAGACGTTAAAAAATGTTCTACTATATTATACTAGCTAACAAGTGTAAAGTTACTACATTTTTTAGCAAAATACTAAATAAAATTACTGGCGTATCCTTTTTTTAGCTTTATTTACAGGTAAAAACAAGGCTATTCCTTAGCAGAGAAAGCATTTTAAGTAACTATTTATCAATTAATTATGCTTTATTTTATTTTTTTTATGAAAAATTTTATTTCCGTCCAAAAAAAGATAAAAAAAATGCTAAAAATTTAGGCTTGTTCTTTTCAAAGCAATCGCTTAATTGGATGAGTTAGGCAAAACTAGCACTAAACTAAACCTATCGAATTGCCCTTCTCTGTACATCTTGCTGGGGTTTTGTTAGCTTAGTTTTCCTGCATTTTATAAGGGTGAATAACGATGGTGACAGGGAAGTCAAAAAAACTTACGGAAACTCACCTAAAACACAAATCGAAGCAAAGACTTACTATTTTTTTGAAAAATAGTAAGTCTACACCCTTGTTTCCAACAATTATTTCAGCTACCGCCTATCTGGACTCCTTGCCCCTGTACAATAAGTATCTTTTTCCTTAAAATTTAGTCTTAAAAACACAAGCCATTGCCAGCAAAAATTAATGGTTTAACTTGCATTAACAAACTGCTTTTACCAAGCCTAAAAAGCAAAAAAAATATTTAATGCTACAAAGCCATGTTTAAGCTTTAGAAGTTTTTTGTTATGGCCATTAAAATTACTTTGAAAAAAGTGCATTAATCTGCATAAAAAGACTAAATTTGCTGCGCTTCTAACGTTTTTATTTTTCTTTAGGGAATAGGATAACAATTAATTGCAGCGATTAGCAGAAAAATACTTGTTTGTAGTTTGAAATGATAGACTTTTTCCCTATCATTAACGGTTCAAATAAAATCATCCTTTTTAATTGGTAGAAAAATACGTTTTTAAGTAACGAAATATGCACGCCTCAACATTATCTTCGCTACCCTCTACAAAAGAATGAATTGATTTCGTATTTGGTACGCATTGCTTTAAATGTATCAACAAAACATATTCAAAACCTGTAATCAACAATAATAAATGGGATTATTTAGCTTTTTTGACCTCACACACGATATTGCCATCGATCTTGGAACAGCAAATACATTGATTGTTTACAAAGATAGAGTTGTTGTAGACGAACCTTCTATTGTAGCCATTAACCGAGCTACGGGCAAAGTAATAGCCGTAGGTAAACGTGCTATGCAAATGCACGAAAAAACACACGAAAACATCAAAACAATTCGCCCTTTAAAAGATGGGGTAATTGCCGATTTTGAGGCTGCCGAAAGTATGATTCGGGAAATGATAAAAATGCTGTATACCAAAAGACGGTGGTTTACCCCTTCGTACAAAATGGTTATTTGTATTCCATCGGGCATTACTGAAGTAGAGAAAAAAGCTGTATTTAACTCGGCAGAAGCAGCAGGGGCTAAAGAACGCTACCTAATTCACGAACCGATGGCTGCCGCACTAGGTATTGGCATTGATGTAAGCGAACCTGTAGGAAATATGATTATTGATATTGGTGGAGGTACAACCGAAATTGCTGTAATTGCTTTAATGGGTATTGTATGCGACCAATCTATAAGGGTTGCAGGAGATGAATTTACCGCCGATATTATTGACTACCTCCGCCGAGAACACAACATCTTAATTGGAGAGCGTACCGCAGAAAATATTAAAATTAATGTAGGAGCCGCTTTAACCGATATTGAAAACCCTCCAGAAGATTTCCCCGTAAATGGACGAGATTTAATGACGGGGATTCCGAAACAGGTGACGGTAAACTATGCCGAAATTGCTCATTGCTTGGATAAATCTATTTCTAAAATTGAAGAAGCCGTTTTAAAAGCATTAGAAATTACCCCTCCTGAATTAGCAGCCGATATTTACAAAACAGGCATTTACCTAACGGGTGGCGGCGCACTACTTCGTGGATTGGATAGACGTATTGCTACCAAAACCAAACTACGTGTGCAAGTTGCCGAAGACCCTTTAAGAGCCGTAGTACGTGGTACAGGATTAGCACTTAAAAGTGTAAGCAAATATCCGTTCTTAATGAATAAATAATGCTTTAGTAGAAAGTAGGAAGGTATAAAGTAGAAAGACTTGGCGATTTTTTTGGCTTACTATTCATTTAGTATCAAACAAAAAGTATTTACATTCGTAAACAAATAATAAGCCGAAGCCATCCTTATACCTTCAGCAAAGTGTACTTTATACTTTCTAGCATTTCATTAAAAATAAGCACTAACGCTAATGGAATGTTTATCAATAAACTTCCTCAAAATACAAACATAATCTATAATTAATCAACATAATTGGCAGGTTTCATTTTCAAGTTTTTTTAGTACGTTCAAAAAAACGGCGCAGCGAAGCGAAGCCGCACAAGTACTAAATACAATGTACCAAGTACCATATACCAAATAAAAAGCTAGTAGCTACTATTCATGCGTAATATAATTGCTTTCATCATACGCTATCACGCTCTCCTCTTATTTTTGTTTATAGAGTTAATATGCTTTTTCCTTATTTTTAGATACAATAATTATCATAGGGTTAGCATGATTAATTCTAGCAACGCCCTTACAGGTAGTCTGCTAAAACAAGCAAGCGAAGTACGTGATTTTGTAGACTTAAAAGCCGTTAACGACAGCTTGCTTAAACAAAACAGCCGCTTACTCGCCATGCTTGATAGTGCCGACTTAGCCCAACAAGCCGACCGCCTCGATTCGTTGCGAAAAATGGAAATTCCGCAAACGGTTGATTCTGTTAACCAACTGCGATACGAGTACATTGGCGCAATGGTGCGAAACAATACCACCAATCAGGTAAATAATTTTATTACCATTGATAAAGGCAGTAAACAGGGCATTCAACCAGAAATGGGCGTAATTAGCGCACAAGGAATTGTAGGCGTAGTAACCAATGTATCCGATAATTTTGCCAGCATTATTTCGCTGCTTAATAAAAACCTAAAGGTAAGTGCCAAAATTCAACAAAATAGCTTTATTGGCTCATTGCGTTGGGATGTACTCGATCCGCAATCGGCCATACTCGAAGACATTCCTAAACATGCACCTGTTTATATTGGCGATACCGTAGCTACAAGCGGTTTCTCGGCCTTCTTCCCCGGCGAAATTCCTATTGGCGTTATTGAAGATTGGAAACTACCTGAAGGAGGAAATTTTTATAACATCACCGTAAAATTATCGACCGACTTTAATCGTTTAAATTATGTGTATGTTATTAAAAACAAACAACAAAAAGAACAAAAAGAACTAGAAGCACAAAATAAATAAGTGGGCTAATGGGCAAAGTTTTATTTTCAAATATCATTCGGTTTATAGGCATTGTGCTGTTTCAGGTACTCATTTTAAGTCAAATTGAGTTGCACGGATTTATTAGTCCGTTTATCTATCCCTTGTTTATCTTGTTGCTGCCTTTTGAAACACCACTTTGGCTCCTACTTTTAATTGCCTTTTTTACAGGGCTTACGGTGGATGTGTTTGCCAGCACCCCCGGTTTACACGCAGCAGCTACCGTATTTATGGCCTACTTACGACCAACGGTTACTGCGCTTAATCGACCGCCTGGTGATTACGAAACCAACCATCGACCAAACATCCGTAGCTTAGGACTTAACTGGTTTTTTGTTTACGCCACTACCCTCATTGCACTACACCACGTATTTTACTTTTTTGTAGAAATATACAGCTTCTCGTACTTCTTTTATACCCTTATCAGAATTGTAGGCAGCCTTATTTTTTCTATAACTATTATCCTCATTTACCAATACCTCTTTTACGGTAGAAGTAGGATATAGCAGTAAAACAGAGTAAGCTACAACTCCTAAGGGACGTAGAATAAATAAGCGTCCAATTTTGAGGAAATATTTTTGTGCTAGACAAGGCGGCAAAATCTGCGTTACGCCTAAGCGTAATAAAGGTTTTGTCAACGCAGGATAGTGCAAAAAGATAAAGTCAAAACGGACAGTTATTTAGTTTGCGTCCCTAAATACACCCCAATCTAATCAAATAATCTTAGCTCAACATCAGCAAAAATAAAAAACAAAAAAAATTAATTGGAAAGCTTTAACATAAGAAGATTCGTTATTCAGTCCATTATGGTGCTTGCAGGCATTATACTGCTGATACGCTTATTTTTCATGCAAGTAATGGACACGTCCTATATCGCTCTTGCACAAAGAAACGTAATCAGAGAAGTAACCATTTATCCTTCCCGTGGACTTATTTCCGATAGAAATAATAAACTGGTGGTAAATAATGAGGCCGTGTACGATCTGGTTGTTATTCCTCGGCAAGCTAAACTGCCCGATACGCTAAAGCTTTGCCAGCTACTAGGCATTAGTCTCGAAGATTTTCAAAAAAGTGTTAAAAGAATGCGGGCCTCCAAAGGCTACTCGTCCTACAAATCGCAAGTACTCATTAAGCAAATTCCAGCCAATGTATATGCCCGTTTGCAAGAGTATATGTTTCAGTTTGAAGGTTTTTATACCGAGGTGCGTACCGTTAGGCGATATACCCATAAAAGTGCCGCACATGTACTAGGTTATATTGGCGAGGTGAATCAAAATCAGATTGACTCGATGGAGTACTATAAAATGCGGGACTATATAGGCATTAGCGGTATAGAAAATACTTACGAAAATATTTTGCGGGGCGAAAAAGGTATTAAAAATGTGTTTGTAGATGTGCATAACCGAGAAATTGGCAGCTACCGGGATGGCGTTGAGGATGAAGGCGCAACAGCAGGATACGACCTCAATATAACCATGGACATTTCGCTGCAACAATATGCCGAAGAACTGATGGCCAATAAAAAAGGAAGTGTAGTAGCCATCGAACCCTCAACAGGAGAAATACTAACCCTAGTAAGCAGCCCTACCTACGACCCCAACTGGCTTACTGGCCGCATTAGGGGCGAAGGAATGCGGATGCTACAAGGCGATACCTTAAAACCACTTTTTAACCGTGCCTTAATGGCCTACTATCCGCCAGGTTCTACTTTTAAACCCTTAATGGCTTTGTTGGCTTTGCAAGATAATGTAATTAGACCCAACTACTACTATGGTTGCAACGGCGGTTATCGTATTGGTAGGTTGCGAGTAGGTTGCCACGGTCATGCCTCCTGCGGAAGTGTGCAAGCCGCCATACAGCACTCCTGTAATGCTTACTTTTGCCACATCTTTAAACTTTTTATTGAGCAAAAAAATTACGACAACGTAGCCGATGGCTTAACCGCTTGGAAAGGCTACTTAAATGAATTTGGCCTAGGGCAACAATTACCCATAGATTTACCAACCTCTCTAAAAGGATATGTACCCGACCGCAACCTGTACAACCGCATGTACGGCGAAAAACGCTGGAAAGCAAGTACCATCATTTCGCTAGGAATTGGACAAGGGGAATTAGGGGTTACGCCTTTACAACTTGCCAACATGACCGCCATTATTGCCAACCGAGGAGAGTTTTATTTTCCGCACGTAGTACGACCTTTAGCAACCGACACCTTTAGCCTCTACAACCGCAAACAAACTGTAAGCATCGACAAACAACACTTTGAAACCGTGGTAGATGGCATGGAAAAAGTGGTACAAGCTGGTACTGCACGGGTTGCCCAAATCGAAGACATTTCGGTATGTGGAAAAACGGGTACTGCCGAAAACCCACACGGAGCCGATCACTCCCTGTTTATTTGTTTTGCTCCTAAAGACAATCCTAAAATAGCCATTGCCGTAATTGTAGAAAATGCAGGTTATGGTTCCAGATATGCTGCGCCTATTTCTAGCTTAATGATTGAGCATTACCTAAAAGGAGAAATAAGCGAAAAAAGAAAATGGCTAGAAAAAAGAATGCTAGATGCCGACTTGATTGGTGCTACCAAATTAGCTAAGAAGTAAGGTGGTATTGGTAGAAGGTATTTTTGTAGAAGGTAGAATGTATTGGACGGTTTCATAAAAAAAAGAAACGCAGGGTCAAGCGTCTCGCTTGAGCCATTCGGTATTCAAGCCTATGGCTTGTGCGCCTAAAAAAAATAAAAAAAGTTTTTGTAATTCGTAACAATGAGTGCTAGAAGAGTAGAAATAGATTGGTTATTAATCATCCTTTACCTATGCTTAGTTGCAGTAGGCTGGTTGGCTATTTATACAGCCGACTTTGACGAGCTACACCCCGAAATGTATTATCAGGGACGTAACTACGGCAGGCAATTTCTATGGATTGGTGTCTGTTTAGCATTAGGCATCATCATTCAAATGCTCGATACGCGCTTTTTTACCGCTTTTGCTTACCTTATTTACGGTTTTGCCGTCGTATTGCTCATTGGTACGCTCTTTTTTGGTACCGAAATCAATGGGTCAAAATCGTGGATTAAGCTAGGATTTTTTAATATACAAACTTCTGAAATCGCTAAATTTGCTACCTGCCTAGCCCTCGCCAAATACCTCAGCTCGCTTAACGTTACCCTTACCGATATTAAAGAACAAATACTAGCCGGCATTTTTATTTTCATCCCCGTATTTTTTATCCTAGCACAGGGCGATGATGGTTCGGCATTGGTATTTTCGTCTTTAATTTTTGTATTGTATAGAGAGGGGCTTTCTGGCGGATTTTTGATACTGGGTGTTGCCTTAATTGTATTGTTTATTTTAAGCCTACTCATTCCGTTTTACTATATTATGGGAGCTTTTATTATTGCTATTTTAACGGTGTTATTTTACAAAGGCAAAGGCACACCATGGATACGCATCCTCATTTATGCCATCCCTATTTTTATAGCTACCATTGTATCTTTATACATGGATTCGAGTGCATTTTTAATGGTTTTATCAATAGGTGCAGGAGTTGCGTTATTAGCGGCCTTTATGACTAAACGATTGGTGTACAGCCTACTTACCCTCACCTTTGTATGCGGTTTGTATGTACAAGGTGTAAGCTATATTTACAACGAAGTTTTAAAGCCCCACCAAAAAAACAGGATTGGGGTAATACTAGGAACTATTGAAGATAAACAAGCGGTAGGTTACAACCTTAACCAATCTAAAATTGCCATTGGTTCGGGTGGTTTATGGGGCAAAGGCTTTTTACAAGGCACGCAAAACAAAGGCAATTTTGTACCAGAGTTAAGTACCGATTTTATCTTCTGTACCATTGGCGAAGAGTTTGGTTTTGCAGGCAGCGTTACCCTCATTGTCCTTTTTATTCTCCTAATGCTACGTGCCATTTCTGTTGCCGAACGACAGCAATCTCGATTTAGCCGTATTTACGGATATGGCGTTGCCTCTATCATCTTCTTCCACTTTGCCATCAACATCGGCATGACGGTAGGTTTAGTGCCTATTATTGGGATACCCCTGCCCTTTATCAGCTATGGCGGTTCCTCGCTTATCGGTTTTACCATCCTCCTTTTCATCCTCATTAAACTAGATTCAGAACGGTTTTTGCATTTGCGGTAGGCTGGGTTAATACTTGTGCAAGCGATCCCACGAAGTCGCACGGAGTTTTTTCACCGAGTTACACGAAGTTTTTTTGAGCTGCGCCGTCTCCTTTTCCTAGTATAATTGCGTATTGCAAATTCAGGGTCATCTAAAAATCTTCCTATTCTACAAAAAAAACACCTATTTCCCACTTACCAAAAGCGTATGCGTTACCAGTAAATCCTTCAAATCAATATCCGCAAAATGAGCATCCAATTCAATTTTTTGGAAAGCCGCTTCATCCCCTGGGCGGTTAATTTCTGTTAGTATTTTAAATCCTGCATCTACTTGTAATTGCCGCTGGTGATTTAAGCGCAAGCGATTTTGTGGCTGAATATCATTATCAATAAACGCCCATTTTTTAGGAGAGTATTGTAAAAAATTATACGTGGTAATACTTTTATCCAAATGAGCAAAATGGTCCGACATATCTACAAAGTGGCTCATAATACCATTGGGTTTTAACAGGCGATAAAAGGAAGTTAGAATTGCTCGTAAAATGCCCTCGTAAATATGCTCAAAGGTATTGTTCGACATAATCACATCCATTGATGCCGTTGGTAAATCCAACTTCCTAGCATCTGCTACTAGCGGTTCAATATGTAGGGCATCGAGTATTGCAGCGTATTCGAGTTGTGGAGCTTGTTGGGCAATTTTTTTTAGGAGGGCCAAACGTTCGGGTAAAATGTTGGGAAGGAAATTAGCGAGTTGACCACTTTTTTCGTAAGCCAAAAACTTTGCTAAAGTGATGCGTACATTTTCGGTACGTAGTAACGGTGTTAAATCTACCGTATATATTTTTCCAGCTCCTAGCAAATACATCCCTATTGGCACAATAGGAAACCAGCCCGTACCAATTTCTAGCAGGGTATTGGGTGCAGGTATTGTTTTATTTTTACCTAGCTCGTGATGCTGCTTAAAACTTTTGTAATGGCTGGCACAATGTATCAGCTTATCATCCATTAGCGCATCAGTTAAGGTAACCCCTTTCGTAATATGCTTCTGAAAAAGATAATTGATGCGATGGCTGTATGGTAAAAAAGAAATGCTTTTTTGTATGATGGCTTTTGCTATCCAAATGCTCATGAAAATTGTAATTGATTATTGTTTTGTTCATTGTGTAGGACGAAAAAGAATGTGTTTTAGTTTCCTAGTTATGCTATTCACCATTGCAATTTTAAATCGAGGCAAATAGTTCACCGGTCACTAAGCGTAGTCGAATGTGTGAGGTGAACGGGTTTGAATGTAGCGAAAAAATACATTTCCATACATCCTTTCGGGCATTTCGACTACGCTCAATGACCGAAAGGGGTTTTACTAGTACCAGAGAATAATAGCAATTATTTCCCCAGCACAAAAATAGTAGGTTGCTTGTGCAATTCAGGAATATCTTTGCGCCATTGCCGTATACTTTGCGTTTTAATAAACTGATTGGGCAAACTAATATTAGCCGCTACACACAATTGCGTATTGTTGTTACAAGTACTTAGCACATCAGCAAATAGGTGATTGTTGCGGTAAGGTGCTTCCATAAATAATTGTGTTTGCCGTTCGTTTAAGGCTCGTTTTTCGAGGTGGGCAATGCGCTTTAAACGCTCGGGCTTTTTAATGGGAAGATAACCCGTAAAAGCAAAGTTTTGCCCTCCTAAACCCGAACCCATTAGAGCCAATAAAATAGACGATGGACCAACAAGTGGCATAACGGGTATTCCTTTTTCGTGCGCTAAAAAAACAATCACTGCACCAGGGTCGGCAACCGCTGGGCAACCTGCATCCGAGAGCAAACCAATATTTTTTCCTTGTACTGCTGCCTTTAAATAATGACTAAAGCCCTGCTCCTTTTGGTGTTTATCCAGCTCTAAAAAAGTAAGCTCGTCAATAGTTTTGCCCATTTTTTTAATACCCAACTTTACCAAATACCGCCTAGCATTACGCACACTTTCTACAATATACACATCAATTTGTGGCAACAGTTGTTGCACATATGCTGGAATGGTTGCTACATCCTCGTTTCCTAAAACATTAGGAATGAGATACAAAGTACCACGTTTTTTTGGGTTTGCAGATTTGTTGGCTGACATTTTTGGAATGCTTTAGGATATATTTACAAGGAGGGCAAAGATATAGAAAATAGCTTACTATTTTGTACTCGCTAAACGTATATTTGTAATTGTGTTGGGGCGGAGAAGATGTAGTAGTTCCACGTTTGTACTTGTATAATTTTAGTACAACATTAGTAATTTATTATTTTGAAGAACGGACTTTAGTTCGTTTTTGTATTGTGGGCGTTTTATGATTAAAATAAACAGCATGTTTCAATTAGTAGTTTACACTTTTTTTGGTAGTGGGTACATAAGACATGGAATTTAGACGGCTACGCTTCGCCGTTTTAAAGTATTAACTAAAATCCTAAAAAATGAAACATGTCAAATAAACGGACTGAAGTCCGTTCTACATGGCTATCGAACAATAGTTAGTTTCCCATTCTCTACCGCCTCCCTAAAACAAAAAACCGCCTAATAAGCTAGTAATAAAATACTAGCTTATTAGGCGGTTTTATAAAAGGGGTAAATGGGCAATTTAGTTTATTAGTCTATATCACTTAAAAAGCTTTCTGCTAACACACTAAAACAGCGCAGCCGTCCATATACCAACTACCCTCTACCCACTACTATTTTTACTTTTTAATTCGGCTACCAATAGCCGCGTCCAGTTGTTCGTAAGGGATATTTTCGGTAACAATTTTACCATTTACGTCTACTAAAAACATAGCGGGTAAATACTCTACATTGTACTTTCCTAGTAAGTACGAATCTACCCCATCTTTCTCAATTACATGGATATTCCAGGCTAGGTGGTCTTCCTCAATTACGTCTTTCCAATGTTGTTCATCTCTGGTAAAAGCGACACTAAAAATCTCGAAGTGTTCGCCTCGGTATTTCTCGTATATTTTTACCAAATCCTTGTGGGTAGCACGAGCATAGCCACTCCACGGAGCCCATAAGTATACCAGGGTTAATTTGCCTCTTTGACTACTTAATGATAAAGGAACGCCTTTGGGATTATTGAGTAAAATTTCGGGCGCAGCTTGGTTTACCATAGATGCACTCAAGTCGGCAAAGCTAATATCAAACATTTCCATAGGACGGTCGCCGCCTTGTGTGGTGCTTGGTTTGTTTTCCATCGTAGCAGGTTTGTTATTGCCTTGTTGTTGTGCTTGCCCACCGCCATTGTTCATATCTTGATAAAAAACTTGTGGCTTTTGTGCTTGCCCTTCCGTTACTGCTAGTAAATCTGCTTCGTGTACCGTTTCCGATTCGGTGCGGGATACGACAAAGCCATTAAATCCATGTGTTCTTATTTGGGTTAAGGCTCTTCTTGCCAACCATCTGCTAGAATATTTACCAAATAAAACACGGGTTAAAGTACTACCAACAGGCTCTTGTGTTACCTTGCCAATATGTGCAATAGGCTTAAATTTATTTAAATCGGGATAACGATATACGCCTATCTGAATTTTGTAACTGGTTATATCGCGGGTTATGTAATTCCCGCTGTTAACGCTTGTGCTACCGCCTCCGCTATTACCCGATACAGGTGGAGCTACCACAATAGGCGGTGCTGTTGGCGCAGGAGGAACAATAGGACGTGGTGGACTAACATTAGGATTAGGCTGTGTTACCTGCACGGTGCGACGAACCAAAAAGCCATCAAAACCTCTCGATTTTACTGTGCCTAGTGTGCGCTGTGCTTGCGAATACTCATAAGCACCCAACAAAACACGGCTAACAGAACTGGTGTAAGGTTCGACTTCTAAATTGCCCAAATCTGCTAAACGGCTAAACTTATTTAGGTTGGGATGCCTAAATGCGCCTAACTGAATTTTGTACATTGTTTTTTGTACTGTTATGGTACTTGGAGCAGGAGGTGCTGGTGGCACATAAATGGGTCTAGGTTGTGGTTGTGGTTGTGGCGCTGGGGTTGGTGCTGGAGGCTGCACGACTGTAACGGGTTGTGGTTGTGGCGCAGGTCTAGGCGGTTGCACAACTACCGTTGGTGGCGGCGTTGGCATTGGCACTGGCTTCGGCGGTACAATTACTGTTGGCGGATTAACGGGTCGGCTAGGACCAATTACCGTTGGTTGTGTTACTGGTGCAGGAGGCTGTACAACTGTAACGGGTTGTGGTTGTGGTTGTGGTTGTGGCGCAGGTCTAGGTGCTGGCGGCACAACTACCGTAACGGGTTGTGGTGGCGGCGGCGGTGGACTTACAGGGCGAGTGGCTCTTTTAGGTCCTGTTTTGCGCTTGGTTAACTCCTGGCTAATTTGTGTTTCGGTTAAGTTAACCCCTATAATTTTGCCTCGCTCATCAATTAAAAAAGAGGTTGGAATACTACGCATTCCAAAGGTTTTCCAGAGGGGCGAGTAATACGATTTTTCGTCGTTTACATGGTAAGGCCAATCGAGGTCTTGTTCTTGTATTTTCCTAAGCCATTTGCTTTTGTCTTTGTCAAAGGCTACGCTGTAAAAAGTAAACTCATCGGCATTGCCATAGCTAAAATCTTTAAAGTTGTTCCAAATACGCACGTACTCGGGGTTTTTAACTACGTTACAAGCAACGCACCAGGTGGACCAAAAATTGAGCAACACCATTTTACCTTTTAATTGCGATAGTTGTATCTGCTGGCCATCTTTCCCTGGCAAGCTAATATCGGGCGGAGCTTGCCCTACTGTTGGCCCATTAGGCATGGTATTTACGGCTACCGAAAATAACATAAATAGGGCCAAGAAAATTAGTCTAAGCATAATTGTTTATCTTCTTGTTATGGTTTTTGATTTAGTTTTTGAATATGATTTTTAGGGTTCCCACAGAGTAACACGAAGTTTTTCACTGGGTTGCACGGAGTTTTTTTTGGGCTTCGCCGTCTCCTTTTGTTAGTATCGTTGGATGTTTTAAACTTGTGGGTATCTATCTAGCTTTTTTAGTTGAGTACCCATGAAATGTTTTTTTTACAATTGTTAAGGACAACGCTAAAGACATACTATTTTTCTAAAAAATAGTATGTCTTGGTTTCACCTTTATTTTAGGTGCTTTTTGAATTTAAAAAAAGCCAAATAATCCATTGTACATTCTACCTGCTACACTCCTCCTATGCTTCTGCTTTTTCCAATACCTTTTGTTTATGGTTCATATCACTAGCAGATACTCGTTTAATAAACACTTTGCCATAGCCACTTTGTTCGATTCGTGTTTTGGCTTGGTTGGCTTGATACTCGCTATAAAATGGGCCTAATTGAATTTTGGTTAGCCCTCGGTTGGGGTCGTAATCAGAGTAGATGGCACCGTACCTTGTAAGGGCTACGAATGTATCGTATTTTGGTTGACGCATCGCACTTAGTTGTATCACATACGCACCGTTGGTATAAGTAGGCGGAGCTACAGTAGTTGGTGGTGTGATAGGCGTGGTTGGTCTGGATGCCGTTGCGCGAGGTGCTGTTTGGGCATTGCCAACCATATTGTTATCTGCATTAGGATTGGCGGTAATAAATGCGTCGGAAAAACCTCTGTTGCGTACATTTCGCAAAACGAGTTCTGCTTCGGTACGAGAGGGATAGCTGGTAAGCATAATCCGCAGCGCATTATCTGCTCCTTTGTGTGCTTGTAGTTCTCCTAGGTCGGCTAGTGGCGTGAAGGGTTCTAGGTTTTCGCTTTTTCCTAGTACGCCTACTTGTATAAAAAACGGATAATTAGAGGCGTATTCACCATTCCTAACTGGCACTTCTGCTTCGCCTATTTCTGGCGGGTCGGTGCTGGTATTGGGGCGGTCTACAATGGTTACTTCTCGTGGTGGGTCTTTTACAACAGGCGGTGGTGTAAGCACTACATGCTCGGCAGGCGTAGACATTTCCGATGGTTTTTTCTTCAGCTCTGTGTATACACGCTTCGACTTCTCCACCATCTTGTCTACATTATTGGCAACTCTATCTGCCTCTTTTTGTATTTTGCTATCTCGCGTGGGGTTATAGGCCACCTTATCTACATTGCGATCAATAAGCACAATTAGGCAAAAGGCCACTAAGCCCACTACTAAAGCATAAAAAAATGATTGAAACAGGTCTGTCACTTAGTAAAATTTGAATTGTTCTAAGAAAAAATACTCCTTCAGGCAACAAAATAGAAACTTTAAAGCTTTTCTGCAAGCATAATGCTATAAAACTATTGATTATCAACATTTTCACCGCATCATTTGCTATTTTTTTTTAGACTAGCAAGCCTAAGAATGGTTACTTCTACTCCTACTACTTTTAATTCTTTCTATTTATAACGTTGCTGATTTGGTAAAACTTATACCTAAATATAGTTTAAAATGTACAGTTTGTCAAGTTTATGGGGGGATTTGTTTTTTTAGGGGTGGGCGTGAATGGAATTTTAAGTGCAAGCTCGTATGACTGAACTCACCTGTAAAAGGTAGAGGCAAAAACAAGGAAAATCTATTGGGCTATCACTAAATTAAGTAGCCTAAATTTTTATACTGTGGCGTTGCTATAATTCTGACTAACAGTTCTTCTTTGAAATCAACTTTAGTTAGCATTTGTATTAACTCCGCTTTCAAAGTTCCTAAATAATTTTTCACAATGTCATACGAAATATTAGGGTCGATACTTCTATAATCATGTGCAATTCTATTTCTTAATCCAGCTAGTAAGTGCCACGGTATAGCAGGATGTTCCTGCTTGAGTGCTTCATTAATTTTTTTAGATTCCTCTCCAATAACCAATAGCAAAGCCTGACAAGCGTTGAAATTCATTTGTTCATTTATGGTGTAAAATGCGTCCACATCATTCAGGTCTTTTGTATAAATATAGATTTTCTCTATTGCCTCTAGAATGGTCAATATGTAGGTTATATTTTTCTGCTCATACATAAATCACCGTTTTACGAATCCCATTCTCAATAATTGGGTTTAAATACTGCTGGTTCACCAAATCTATTTTTTCTACCTTAAACATTTGTTTGAAAAAGGCTTCTAGTGCAACTATTTCTTTTAGTCCTAAATATTGTCCTTCTTTAAGTTGGTAAATTAAATCTATATCACTGTTTTCGGTAAAGGTATTCGTGGAGTAACTGCCAAACAAACCAATCCTTAAAATACTAAATTCTTTTGCTAGTATTTCCTTGTTGCTTTTTAATGCTTCTATGATATTTGTTTTATTTAATTTAGATTTCATGTACCTGATTTTATATAATCGCTTTGCGCTAAAAATAAGCTATTTGACTAAGTTTTCCAAACAAAAATAAAGGGAGTATGTTTGTCTTTCAGTAAAAACAAATAAAAGTACAATTATTAAAATATGTTTCTCAAAAAAATAATTTCGGCCGCCAAAGGCGGCTCCCTTGACTCCCTAACGACTCGCTCCATTTCGTTGTATTTGCATCGCTAATAGCTGCTGCGCCTAGCTATTGCTCAACAAATACACTC
>JAHDBT010000067.1:15592-20374 GCA_020630215.1 Bacteroidota bacterium | reverse complement strand
AAGTGCAAAAGATCAAGTAGAAATGACGGATTTATTTTTTATGCGTTACTTAGTTAATTTTTGCCTACCAAACCACGGTTTACAAAGGGTAACTATCATTTAGCTGGGTAAAGTCCTCAAAAAAATAATGGGCATTTTATACTGACCTTCCCCTACCCCTTCCAAAAGGGGAATATAGGTCATTATTTTTTTGAGGACACCGTATTAAAATGGAGCTACACCCGCCTTATGAAAATAAAAAAAGCAAATAAAACTTTTACATTTAGTTCTATTTGCTTTTTTTTGTTTTTGCAGAAGTGTTTTCCTAAGTTTTTCCTCCGCTATCTATCGAGGCTTTTCATTAGTTTTTCTGCTTCCTCATGATTATATTTTACCTCTTCGCTTATAAAAGGCTTCAGTAAGGATTTGGTTTTGTCTATTTCTTCGTTTTGTAAATGGGCAAGTGCCAAATACCACCTAGCAGGCTCGGTTAGTTCGTGATTAACCGCAATTGCTTTTTCTAAATGATCGATGGCTTCGCGAGGTTGCCCTTTCCCAATATAACTCAACCCAATATAAAAATGGTCAATATACACATCTTCGGGATTGTAACTAATTAGGTTGTTAAAACTTATAATGGCATCCGTATAATTTTTGCGAGCGTATTTATTGGCCGAACTGTCCCATTTGTCTTGCAAGGTCATATTGTTCAACTTCCGTTCTGTTTTCGATACATCGTACGGACGGAAGTAACGATTAATTAAAGCATCGGTACTACTGCTGATAGACATAAACAGGTATACAACAGGTGTAAAAACAATAATTACAAAAAGTACAACAGAAAGCGCAGCATGTCTAAAAATAGATTTTTGATGATACTCTTTACGGCGTTTCTTTAGTTCTTCAAAACGCTGTGTTTCATCAAACACGATTTCGGGAGATACATAATACAATTCCTCCGGCATTTTCACTTCCGTTGTGTCGGCATTATCACTTTCAACCAAAACACCTCCTTGACGTATATGTTCGTGAAGTAAACGAACCTGTTCTTTGGTGATACGCCCTTCGAGGTATTGATCTAATATTTTGTCAATTTCATTTTCCATTATGGCGATATTTCTAGGATTTTTACTAGCGAGTTAATGTAAATTATACCAATTTTTAGAGATGCTTATCTAATTTATTTGTTTTTATTTAGGCTGTAGGCAAAATTAAGCAGGTATAGGCAGTTCTACTTTCTTTTTACGCTACAAGAAAAATAAGTAATGTTATAACACTAACTTTTGAAAGATTTGTTTAATTATACCTACCTACACCAATTACAACACAAGGTTCATTACATATAGTTAGGCAATTAAAGCCAAAAGATAAACAAATATTGGTTCATTCAAAAACTTTTTTCAAAGCTTATATATAATATGACGAAAAAATAGGCTTTCGGGTTCAAAAATTGGGCAAAAAAAACAGAAAAATTACCTTGCTACAATAGCCTTACTTTTAAATTTAATCTCTTAACTTTACCTACGCATTCTATAACAAAACAATCAAAAATATGAAATCGACTATTATTTTGATACCTCTAACTGCTTTTATACTGCTCCTAAGTTTAAACTTAGTCAATGTACCTCTCAATGCACAATGTACTTATACCAATTTTACCCCCGCCGTTTTCCCCGATGAATGTGGACCAAGCAGTGCATTAAATTTATCGACTGTTATTAATACCTGCCAAAAAGTATGTATTGATATGAGTCAAGCAACAGCAAGCAGCAACTCTCCCGCCGATCCTGTTTGTGGTTCGGGTACAATTACTAACGATATATGGCTCTACACACTTGATCCCTACAACAACATACCAAACTACGATGGTTCGTGGGTTTTTGCATGGAAAGATTACCCCGGCTTTCCTATTACTCGCCCTACGGTTTACACACACCTCGAATTTGATGGCGCAGGTTACTTAAGTATTATTCCTGTTTTTTCTGCTAGTATTGATTGTAGCGACGGTTTTTCTTTAGCCGATGGCACCTCCTTATCTAGCTGTGCCGATACAAGTGCGGTTTCTTACGATAACCAAAGTGTACTAGGAGCTGGTTCTATTCCTACCAATAACGATATAGAACAACTAATTATTGATGCTGCTGGTGGTGCGGTTACCTCTGCCGACATTACCAGCATTGGTGTATGGACACAAATTGATGCTTTTCCAAATATGGCTGGCGAAATATGTTTTGAGTTGTCTACTTATTCTTCTGGCTATTCTTGTGGCGATCCTAATATCCTTACTTTTAGTGGTACAGGCACTAGTGAAACACAAACGATTAACAATTGTTTATGCAACTCTGCCCAAAATGGCGGCTATTATGGCAATCATAGTAAACCTTGTACTGGCGGCGAATTTACAGGAACAACTGCCTTTTACCAAATTAATGCTCCTTACGACTGCAATCAAATTAGTGCCAGTTTACAACAATGGGGCGGCAGCGGCGAAGTAAATATCAGCATACTTGGCAATCTGAGTTGCCCTGATGTTATTGTGGAAGATGAAAATGGTGGACCTCCTAGCGTTTTTCCTGGTTTAGAAGTGGATATGGCCGATGTGTTGGCTTCGGAATGTACGAGTTTAGCTGGCACTAGAACGGTTATTACGGATGCCGCTACTTGCTTACCCGCAGGCACTTATTATGTAGTGATAAATGGTAATGCCGATAAATCGGATTTTGAAATTGATATTGAAATTAACGAGCCTGCTACAAGCATCACTTTTAATGGAAAAGTATTTTTAGAAGGAGCTTACGATCCAGTTACTAGCAGCATGAGTACCAACCTTAGCACTAGCGGAGACATTGCGTTGAGTCAACCTTATTTTGGCAGTCCTTGGAATTATGCTGGCACAGAAGGATTTAATAGCCTAGCAGATATGCCTAGTGATGTGGTGGATTGGGTATTGGTAAAAGCACTTTCTCCCACCAGTTACAATCAGATAGAAACTCGTGCAGGTTTACTACTCAATGATGGCAGTATTGTAGCAGCAAATGGTAGCGCAAGTCCAATTAGTTTCAACAATATTACTCCTGGAGAAACGTATGTTATTTCGGTAGAACATCGCAATCATTTAGCCATTTTATCTGCTAATGCTATTGCGCTGCCCAACACCAGCCTTTACGATTTTAGTGTGGCAGCCAATGTACTAGCAGCAGCAAGCCAAACAACAAGTTTGGGTGGCACAACACTTATGTTGGCAGGAGATATGAATAGCGACGGTGCGATTACCTACGCCGATTTTAACTACTACCTCAACGAATCGTTCCTAGATCCACTGTATCCAAAATCGGACTGCGATTTAAGTGGGCTGCTTGACGAAGATGACTTTATTTTGTTTTTAAACAATGTAGGCAGAATTGGCATAGATATAATTAGGTATTAGGGGCTTATAACTACCTAGTCATTTTAAAAATTGCTGCTAGGATAGCCGCTATATTCCACGCATCATCAACACCTCGGTGATGCGTGCCTTCTAGGGGGAGCTTTAGTTTTTCGAGTGCGCCAGCCATGCCTATTTCTCGGTTCCAGGCCTTGGTTAATGCTAGGAGATTTTTTACGTTAATATGTGCTGTTCCAAACGGATAGGCTATTTCTTTAGCTATACATTCTCGTTCAAATTGTCGGCGGTCGTAATCGCCGTAGCTGGCCCAAGTGCAGCTTTTGCTTTTGTATTTGGTGCGGAGTATTTCGCCCGCTTCTCGTAGGCTTAATCCGTTGGCTACATCGGCGGGGGTAATCGTAGTTAGCTCGGTGCAGAAAGGACTAATTTGGGAAAGTTGAGGCTTCACCATCATTCCCTCCTTCCCTACTCGTTCTAAGGTTTTTACATCTAGTATACAAATGCCTATCTCTATAATTTCATTCGGCTGCCCTTCTGGATTTTTTCCTTCCCAACAGGTTGCTTCTACATCTACGACTATAATTTGGTGGAGTTTTTTTGCCATTGGATTTACTGTTTTTCAATCAGTTCTTAAAATAAAATAACGCTAAATTACGACATGTTTATCTAAGCGGTTGACACTTTTTTGGTAGAAAGTAGAGGGTACTTGGTATATAGACGATTCCGCTTCGCTGCACCGCTGTAAAGTGTCAAGCACTTTTCCTTATTAGATAAACTTGTCTAAATTACTAAGTAAATATGACATGCAACTCTTTGTAACGGTAAAAAATTCAAGATTATCATCCAGCCCTAAAATTGAATAATACGAAACACACTAAAGCAATTATTCCAACAAAAAAAGTTAAGAACATAACATTAATTAATGTGACAAACGTTTTTTGAGTTATGTCCTCTCTAGTTTTATAGCTTTGTATTCCGTTAATTATTCCTACTATTGAAACAATTATTGATATTACAAAAATAAGAACTAAAAATGTCATTATGTCAGAATCATTACCTCCGTAATTTATTGGCGTACAAAATAGGTAGAAAAGATATAGCGCAGCCCAGATAAAAAAATTAATACTCGCACAGGTCTTTGCATTCTTATAGAAATCGTTAGATTCAGGCAGGTCAGCGTCCATTTTGTTTAAAGCGTCCAAAGGTTCTTCACTGCTTTCTTTCATATCTCTTTATTTACATTTTAACGAACGTCATTTAAACTGTCTTTTAAGAATCAAAAATCGCCTAGCGGTAGCAGGTAAAAAAATCAAGAATCAAACCTCCCCCGCCAGCATATCAAAAATGCTAAATTCTAAATCCTCGATTTTAAATCTTAAATGATTCCCCTCTTAGCAACAGCAGGTAAAAAAATCAAA
>JAHDBT010000067.1:0-15492 GCA_020630215.1 Bacteroidota bacterium | reverse complement strand
AAAATCAAAAATCACATTTCAAATATCAAGAATCAAACCTCCTTAAACAAACATCTCCTTCTTCAGTCCTAACCATTCCAAAGCACTACCTGCTAGTAATCGTTCTTTAACTTCTTTAGAATAAGCGGTACTTTCTATTAAGCGGCCAGGTTGCAATTCTCCTAGGGGAAAGGGGTAATCGGTGCCTAGTGCAATGCGGTTTGCGCCAATTAGTTCGATGATATAATCTAGGCTGCGAGGGTCATGAACGAGGGAGTCGATGTAAAACTGACCGAGGTATTGACGAGGATTAATTTGATTGTCGATAGCACATAAATCGGGGCGTACATTAAAGCCGTGTTCTATGCGGCCAATGGTTGCGGGAAACGAACCACCTCCATGTGCAAAGGCAACTCTTAATTTAGGGAGGCGTTCAAACACAGCTCCAAAAATCATGGAGCAAATAGCGAGGGAGGTTTCGGCAGGCATTCCTACTAGCCAGGGTAACCAATATTTTTCCATTCGGCTTTTGCCCATCATATCCCACGGATGTACAAAAATAGCTGCACCGAGTTCCTCCGCTGCTTGGAAAAATGGAAATAATGCTTCGTCGTTTAAATTCCATTCGTTAATATGTGTGGCTATTTCTACGCCTGCTAACCCTAGCTTTTTAACACATCGCTCCATTTCCTTAATTGCCAAATCGGGAGCTTGCATTGGCAATGTGCCTAAACCTACAAAACGTTTAGGGTATTTCTCTACTACACCAGCAATATAATCGTTTTGAAATTCGGCAACGGCTAGGGTATCCTGTGGTTTTGCCCAGTAGTTAAACATTACAGGAATGGGAGATAATACCTGTACATTTACGCCATGTTCCTCACAATCGCCCATCCGTTTTACAGGGTCCCAACAGTTCGATTCTATTTCTCTAAAAAACTGCTCACCAATCATCATTTTTGCACAGCAAGGCTTGTGGTGTTCTAAATGTATGAAACCATCGTAGCCAAACTTTTTACCAAATTGCGGTACTTTTTCTGGTATGATGTGCGTATGAATATCAATTTTGAGCATTGTTTTTTATTTATGGTTTTTCGCATTCCCATGAATTGAATTCAGGGGTTACAATCTCCGACATCTCTACGAGATTGTAATTTACTTCTAGTAAATTCTATTTTCGTTTTTTCTTTTTCTTGGTAAACTTACTTCCTGCATCCTTATTACGTCCTCGTCCTCTACCTGCACCTCCTGCGTCAGTAGCATCCGTGCTTCCTTTTTTGCTTTTTCCGTTTTGTTGTCCTTTTTTCATTTGCTCTTGTTCTCGCATCATCTGCTCCATACGCTCGGCAAATTTAGAAGGTTTTTTAGGTTTCTTTTTGTTTTCTTCTATTTCTTTTAATAAGACTTCATCGTTAATTAAAAACTTTTTAATTAAAACAGATTGACCAAAACCAAACAGGTTAGACAGTAGGAAGTAATAGGTTAATCCTGCCGAGAAGCTATTAAAGAAAAACAATAACATGACTGGCATAATGTACTGGAACATTTTCATTTGTGCAGCCATTTGTGCATTCCCTGTGTCTGGAGTCATTTGTTGGTTAACTTTCATGTACAACAAACTACTTAATGCCGATAGTAAACAGAACAAGCTAACATGTGCGCCATACATAGGTATGTTAAAAGGCAATTCCATAATAGAATCGTAGGTAGATAAATCGTTGGCCCATAAAAATGCTTGTTGCCGTAACTCAATAGATGCTGGAAAAAAGCGATACATAGCAATAAGGATAGGGAGTTGGATTAATTGTGGCAAACAACCGCCTATAGGATTAACCCCCGCTTGCCCATACAATTTCATCTGTTCGGTCTGCATTTTTTGAGGGTCTTCACCATATTTTTCTCGCAGCTTATCCAATTGAGGTTTTAACACACCCATTTTTGCCATCGACCGATAAGAACGGTAAGTTAAGGGAAACAATACCATTTTAATAATTAAGGTCAATACTAAAATAATAATGCCGTAGCTGCCAATGTATTTGTTTAAAAAATTAAACATCGGAATAATAATCCAACGGTTACACCAGCCAAAAATACCCCATCCTAATGGAATCATTTCTTCCATTTTTTTGTCAAACGATTTTAGTAAACTATAATCGTTTGGGCCAAAGTAAAAATGCATAGGGAAATTAAACTGATTGGTTTGTTTGTACTCAAAACGCAAATCAGCGCTGGCCAATTCTAACATCGGGTCGTCTATTCCTGAAGGGGCTTTTATGGCTAGTTTACCTGTTTGAAAAGGCTTATCTGCTATTAAAGTTGCATTAAAAAACTGCTGCTTCATCGAAATCCACTCTAAGGATAAGTCAACATTTTCCTCATCATTGCTTGTTTCCGATAAATAGTTTACATCCTCGGTATCTTTATAGTACATCCCTGTGGTCATTCGTTCGGCTTTCATGCTTTTTTCTTGCTTGATGAGGGCCGTTTTCCAGTCGAGTTGTACTTGGGTATTGTTCATAATTTCCTGATCGAAACCTACTAGGTTTAAATCATAATCTACCATATAGCTTCCCTCTTTAAGGGTATATATTTGCTCAATGTATTGGGTTCTGGTAGAATCGGTATACAAACGCATCGACATGCCATTTTTATTGGCTTGCGTTTTCTCGAAGAAATAATCTTGGGTTTGTGCAAATTTGCGCTGTAATGGTAAGATGTAATTGAAGCGGTTTTGCGGGCCGTCCATTAATAACAGCGGCATAGAATCGTGGGTTACATAGTTTTTAAGTTGTACTTTGTAAACTCGTCCTCCTTTATTGCTAAGGGTAATTTTTAGCAAGTCGTTTTCTATATCAAAAAACTGTTCTTCGGTTGTGCTTTCTGCAAATAAACCATCAATGGCTTTTCTGCTTGTAGCGGCGGCGGCATTGCCAGCATTGTTATTGACTGCTGCTGCTTGTTGTGCAACATCTCCTTGTATTGCAACCGAAGTACTATCTGTATTTAATCCTTGAGTTGGCTTTTTGTCGGGCGGTTTTACCAATAAACTATAAGCGATAAACAAAAAAGCAATCAGCAATAGCCCGTTAAATGTATTTTTATCCATTATTTATATTAGTAGTTTGCCAATTTTGGCGGTACTGTATTCTATAATAAAATGCTTTACAAGTATTTTGAGTTCCATTTTTAAAATAGAAAGCTTTTAATACCCATTTAAAAAGCGGCTGCAAAGTTACAAAAAAATGTGCGACCCTATTAGTCATTATACATTAATTTTGCATTGCAAGCTTTTTGTGCTGTAATAAAAAGCATCCGTTAGAACTTAGAATTTAACGGCCTACGAATTAATTGCTGATAAATTATTCACTTTTTCAAAATTATTGGCAACTTTGCAGCACGATTTACTGTTTAAGTAATTATAATAAGCATCGTAAAAATCATAACAACCAAACCAATCTTTTTTATATCCATGAAAAACTATTTAAATACTTTTAAATACCTCGTTGCTTTTATTGTAATAGGATTTAGCCTAAGCAATTGCGAACGAGACATTACGATAGATTTACCAGACCCTGAAGAACAAATTGTAGTAGAGGGCAGTATTGAAACAGGGCAAGCACCGATTGTGCTGCTCAACAAAAACTTTCCTTACTTTGGCACTTTTGATTTAGAATCGTACACCAAAAATTTTGTAAAGGGAGCTACGGTTAAAGTATCGGATGGCAGTAACGAAGTTACTTTAGAAGGTAAATGCTTATCGGAACTAGATAATTTAACCGACCAAATATTATTTTTAGACAAAGTTTCACAATTGCTAGGCGGTTTGCCAACAGTTGAGGAAGCCCCTGCCGATACTAGCAACACAGGCGGAGGGATAGATGACTTAGGTGATTTTGATTTTTGTTTGTATTCTATTTTTTCTTTTACGCCCGAATTGATTGGCGAGGAAGGTAAAACCTACAAGCTAAACATCAACACTACAGATGGAGAAGTATTAAACGCAACAACCTCAATTCCTAATGCCTTAGCACTCGATTCTATTTGGTTTGAACAACACAACAATCCAGATTACGACACCCTCTACCGCCTAAACATACAACTAAGCGACCCCGACACGCTAGGCAATTATTACCGTTATTTCACCAAGCAAAACGACAACCCAATGTACGCTGGTGCAAATTCGGTTTTCGACGATTTGTATATTAATGGACTCTCTTTTCCTAGTCCTTTAGATAGGGCAGAACCTCGTGGTGCCGATTTTGACATTAACACTTATGGCTATTTTACCTTTGGCGATGAGGTAACCCTAAAGTTTGTAACGATTGATAGAGCGACCTACGATTTTTGGTTTACCCTAGAACGCAGTGCAAACTCGGCTGGCCCTTTTGGCGGTTCTACTAGGGTTAATTTTAATATTGATGGTGGCTTAGGCATTTGGGGCGGCTACGGTGTTGGCACTTTAGAAACAAAAATTATTGAGTAGTTTTTGTAGAAAGAAAGACTTACTATTTTTTAGAAAAGTAGTAAGTCTACACACAGCTAGACATTTTACAATGCCGTAGGCATGACCGACATTCTAGCGTCGGAATTTATTCCGATGTAAGGCAATTTCAGTAGAAAAAAATGCCGTAGGCACGATCCACACATATGTAATTAATTAGGTTTGCTGAGAATGTCTAGCTGTGTGGTAAGTCTAAACAAACAATTAAGCAATTAACAAAATACCATGAAAAAAAGCCAAACCTATTTTTTTACTATTCATGTATTTTTACCTTTGGTAATAGGTTTGTGCTTTTATATTTTTATTCGTCCTACAAATATTATTTTATTTCATATCCCCCTCCTTCAAGAAGTAGTAGCTAGTATTAAACCTAATACTATAAATACACTACTACTGCCCAATTTCCTTTTATACACCTTGCCAGATGCATTGTGGCTATATGCCTTTATGTGTGTTATGATTTGGCTATGGCAAAAACAAAATACTTATACCGCTATTTTATGGATTTTAGCTGCTCCTCTCCTAGCTATTTCCCTAGAGGTATTACAATACACAGGACATCTTTCGGGCACTTTCGATGTGTTGGATATTGTCAGCTATTTACTAACTTGCTTATTAGTAATTGCAATACACAACGTCAAATTGTTTTAATGCGTTTATTAAGTATAGCAGATAGAAGGTACGCTTCCCTTTAAGTATAAAGAAGGCTTCCATATTGCTAAATAGGAACAGGCTCTTAACCCTTAACTGATAGTACTATAAAACAAATCCAACGTCCTTCTACCTTCTACAAAAGTACGTTCTACTAAAAAATAGTAGGGCCAATTGTTAATAAAACTTTATTTTTTAACTTTTACACAAAATAATCTCTATTCATTTCTTAACTTTGTAAGCAATGGTAAAAGTGAGCAGTTCTTACTATTAAATTTAACAAGTACAAACGTTTAAGGCAAATCAAAATAATAAATTAGCTATTTTGGCTTTCTCTTTTCCTCAAAATGCCTATTTTGTTAATTTAAGATGTCTAACAATTAATTTAAACGCTTAACCTATAAACGAATGAAAAAAATTTTACTATTATTAGTGTTAGCAATAGCTTGCACCACTACTTTTGCCCAAGTAACCGACATATCAGAGGCACGAATAATGCCTGATGGAACAACTGTTACCGTAGAAGGTATTATTACCAATGGAGACGAACTTGGCGTAATACGCTATATACAGGATGCGACAGGCGGCATTGGCATCTACTCGCCCGATTTTGCCGATGATTTAGTTCCTGGCAGTTTGGTTAGAATTACAGGCGATTTAGGTCCCTATAATGGATTAGCCGAAATTGTTGATTTAACAGATGTAGAAGTCGTTGATGCTAGTGCAGGCATACCAACACCACAATCGCTTACCGCTTCAATTGGTTTTAGCGAAGCTTATGAGGGAATGCTAGTTGCTTTTGCTGGTGTTAATTTTACCTCTGCTACCATTACCGAAAACGCAGGTACTTTCTCCGCAAGTTCCGACAACTACGAAATTTCGGACGGCACCAATGTTTATCAAGTGCGTATTAATGCTAGTACAAACATTGCCAACACGCCTATTCCCGAAGACCCGATTAACTTAGTAGGCATCATGAGTCAGTACAATCCTAGTGGCGAACCTGGTATGGGTTACCAATTATTACCTCGTAGCCTATCTGATGTACAATTCCTTGACTCTCAGCCTGTTTTCGCATCTAACTTAAACCAAAGCAATATCACTAACACTTCTTTTACGATTGATTTTGAAACGCTAAACGATGGCAACACTCTAGTAGCATATGGCAGCACTCCTGACCTAGAATTAGGAGAATTATCGGATGATGCCTTTACTACCAGCCACAGTGTTGACATTACGGGTTTAGAACCTGGTTCTATTTATTATGTACAAGCAACAAGTACGAGTTCGGCAGGCGATAGTTCGGAATCGGCAGTACAGGTTTTTGCAACAGAATCAGAATCTAGTGGCGAAATTAAGGTGTACTTTAACCGTTTTGTTGATACCTCCGTTTCTACAGGTGTTGATGCCATTAGCTTAGGATATGATTTAGCAGATACCTTAGTAAGCTATATTGGCCGTGCTACCGAAACCATTGACATTTGTATGTACTCTGCCGATTTATCGAATGGCATTGTTGATGCCTTAAACGCAGCGGCTGATAGTGGTATACAAGTACGAATAGTAGGTGATACTGATTTAACAGGATTTACCTATACTAGCTTACCAGGTGAAGATGGCGTTGATAAAGTACGTCGCCCTACTAGCGAAGGCATTATGCACAACAAATTTATGATTATCGACAAGAACGCTAGCAATCCAAATTTACCAATTGTTTGGACGGGTTCGACCAACTATACCGACGATCAAATTAATGTAGATCCTAACAATGTAATTATTGTACAAGACCAAAGTTTAGCCCGTGGCTTTAATTTAGAGTTTGAAGAAATGTTTATTGATGGTCGTTTTGGTGATAATAAAATTAACAACACTCCTACCGAATATAAAATTGGTGGCATACGTGTTGAATCTTACTTTAGCCCTACCGACCCAATGAACGAAATTATTGAAGGAGCTATTGACGCATGTGATCACGATGCTTATTTTGGCTTATTGTCGTTTACTCGTACCGACCTTGCCAACCGTTTACTGAACCGCCATTATGATGGTGTTTTTGTAGCAGGTATTATAGAAAATACGGAAAATGCAGCCGTTGTAGATATTTTATCTGACTTAGAAGACCAATTTATTATTGACGGTGGAGGTGATATTTTTCACCACAAATACTTAATTGGCGATCCTAACATGACGAGTTCCGACCCATTTGTTTTAACAGGTTCACACAACTGGTCTAATAGCGCACAATTTCGTAATGATGAAAACACCTTGATTGTACACGATGCAACAATTGCCAATATTTATTACCAAGAATTTGTAGCACGTTATATAGAACTTGGCGGTACTGCACTTGTAGATTCTATTGTTTTTGTACCTAATATACCTAAACAACTAAATGCAAGCATTAACGTATATCCAAATCCTACTGCCGCTAGTTTAAACGTACAATACGAAACCAAAGATATGCAAGAAATGAACATTGTAATTAGCAACTCGCTAGGACAAGCCGTTTATCAAAACCGCATACAACAAGCAAATTTAAACGAACAATTTTCCCTTAAAGTAAGCCATTTACCAAATGGTGTTTACTTCCTGAAAATCAATGATCAAGTTCGTAAATTTACCATTACAAAATAATATTACCATTTTTTGTAGAAACGCAATGCATTGCGTTTCTACAAAAAATCATTCCATAACAATAATAATAATCATATTATGAAAACAGCATTACCTTTAAGCCTTTTGGCATTTTTATTCTTAGGCTTTAGCCTTAACAGTCAAGCACAATGTGACGACTTATTTTTCTCTGAATATGTAGAAGGTTCCGCTAACAACAAAGCATTAGAAATTTACAATCCTACTAATGCAGCCATCAACTTATCAGAGTATGGCATTGCTCGTTACAGCAATGGTGCTACAAGCCTTACTTATGAACCTAATCCACAAGCAACTTTTATACAATTACCTGATGAAATGATTCAGCCTGGCGGTACTTATGTTGTTACTATCGACCGTACAGAAGTGAGTGCTGCAACTACTAGCTCCAATTTTGACCAACCTGTTTGGAATGGTTACATGGTTGTTGGTCCTAAATTAGACGACGATGGCAACGTTGTATTAGATGAAAATGGCGACGAAGTACTAGAGGTACAACTTAGTGACACCTTCAATGCTTTATTCGATTTATCTGATAACGCTACCTACTACGAACAGTTTGATTTACAAGGACGAACCGATGCTTTTTTATGTTCAGATTATGATATTAATAATGCCATGTCGTTTAATGGTAATGATGCAGTAGCTTTAATTCACGGAACAGAAGTAGCTGCCGACATCTCTAATATTGTAGATGTGATTGGTGTAATTGGCGACAACCCAGTAGATACCATTGAGGAAGATGCTTGGGTAGATGAGAATGGTTTTGAGATTACCAAAGACCAAACGCAAGTACGTAGAGCTAACATAACCCAAGGACGCAACAACCCAGAAGATATTGCTTATCAATTAGGTGGTACTTTTGTAGGAGAAGAATGGAAATGGAGAAGCAAAAACTACTTTGGTGATTTAGGCTGGCACAAATGTGATTGCCAACCTACTGGCATTAGTGATGTTATTAACAAAGTAGCAGTAAATGTTTATCCTAATCCTGCTAACAGCCAAATTTTTGTTCAAGGCGAAAAAGCCATTCAAAACATCAGCATTCAAAATGTACTAGGACAACAAGTTACTAGTAAAAACTTTGATGCCAATACCAATGAAGTACAAATGGCTGTTGACCAATTAAGCGCAGGCGTTTATACCGTACAGGTACGTTTCCAAAATAACGAATTATCTGTAAAAAAATTAATCATAAAATAATTGCTTAGTACCTAGTACTTAGTATTAAATAGGGAACAGAATGGTTGCACAACAACTTTTTTGTTCCCTTTTTTTGATTAGGAAATCACCTATTTCCTGTTTATCTAAAAATGCTAAGTGCCACTACCAAGTACCAAATACAACAACATGAAACTAAAACTACTATTTATAATTTCCTTAATTTTAAGCTGTTCATTTGCTTATGCACAAAAGTATACATTAAGCGGAACAGTAGTTGATAAGGATACAAGAGAACCTCTTCCCTACGCTAATGTACAGGTTGGCACAGGAGGAGCCGTTACAGATTTTGACGGGAAATATGCTATTCAATTAACAGATGGCAATTACGAAGTAGTTGTATCCTACGTAGGTTGCGAACCTCAAACTTTTAATATTACCATAGCTGGTAGCGATGTAACACAAGATGTACAATTGCAAAATTCGCAGCTACTAGACGAAGTAAATATTATTGCAGATATTGCCGTAGAAAGAGAAACGCCTGTTGCCTTCTCTAACATTCCGACCATTAAATTGCAAGAAGAGTTAGCCGCACAAGAAATACCAATGGTGCTAAACTCAACGCCTGGTGCTTACGCTACACAATCGGGCGGCGGCGATGGCGATGCACGGATTACCATACGTGGGTTTAACCAACGAAACATTGCCGTAATGCTAGATGGTATACCCGTAAACGATATGGAAAACGGTTGGGTATATTGGAGTAATTGGTTTGGCCTAGACCTAGTAACCAAAACCATGCAAGTACAACGGGGCTTAGGTGCTAGTAAATTATCTATTCCATCGGTTGGTGGTACAATAAACATCCTCACCAAAGGTATTGATAGTAAACGAGGCCTCCGTTTTAAACAAGAAATTGGCAACAATGGCTTTTTACGCTCCACACTAGGCCTTACCTCTGGGCGTTTAAAAAATGGATGGGGTGTTTCGGCTGCCGCTTCCTACAAACAAGGCGATGGCTGGGTAGATGGCACTTACACGCAAGGCTATTTTTACTATTTACGAATAGACAAACAAATTGGTCAACATATGATTAGCCTTTCTGGTTTTGGCGCACCACAAGAACACGGACAGCGACCATTTACCACAGAAATAGGACAAGTGGATAGTCAATACGCACTCGACCAAGACGTGCCACAAGAAATTAATGACCAGCTATTTTTTATAGATAGAGGCCGCCAATTTAATGAACACTGGGGCTATAGAGATGGCGAAGTAGTTAACCTACGTAAAAACTTTTACCACAAACCACAATTTAGTTTGCGCCATTCTTGGCAAGCTAGTGATAACCTATTTTGGTCGAATATTGCCTACTTATCTATTGGTAATGGCGGAGGTACTCGTCCCGACGGACCAAAGTCAATGCCTAGAACCGAAGATGGACAAGTTAATTTTGACGAAGCTGTTGCCACCAATCTAAATCCTTCTCCTTTTAATCCAGATTCAATAGCCGAACACATTATTGGTGCCGGTATGAATAATCACTTTTGGTACGGTTTATTATCCACCTTCAAATATAATATTAATGGCAACCTTACCTTATCGGGTGGTTTAGATGGACGTTACTACCGAGGCGATCACTATCGTAAAGTAATTGATTTACTAGGGGCAGCCGCTTTTAGAGATGGTGGCAATAGACAAATAGATAGCCAAACCAATCTAAAAGAAGACGATAGATATGGATACGACTACTCTGGGTTTGTTCGCTGGGGTGGACTTTTTGGCTTACTAGAATATAAGCGCAATAACTGGTCGGCCTTTGTAAATTTATCAACGGCAACATCGGGTTACAAGGCAGAAGACTATATGAAACCAAAGGAAGTAGCACTTAGCGACACCACTTTTTACGTTAGTTATGGCGATACCATTTCTCATAACGACAATACCTATCACCTCAACTCTTCTGAAGCCAAAAACCAAGTTACTGATTGGATAAATGTTCCTTCTTACACCTTTAAAATGGGAGCATCCTACAAAATTGCCGACCATAGTAGTATATTTGTTAATACGGGTTATTTATCAAAATCGCAGCGTTTTGGCAATGTAATTAACGCCAACCGATTTGGTGACAGAATACTTGAGTTTGACAATTACGAAAATGAAGAAATTTTAGCTTTTGAATTAGGCTATTCTTTTAAAAGCGAAATATTTTCAGGTAATTTAAACAGTTATTATACGAAATGGAACAACAAGCCACTAGATAGACCGCCTACCGTTCTCGAAGATCCATCTGATCCAGAATCGGATAGAATTCCTGTAAATGTTATAGGAATTGAAGCTTTACATATGGGTCTTGAATTGGATTTTGCTTTTAAACCACACCGCATGGTTACCTTTGAAGGGCTCGCTTCGATTGGTGATTGGCAATGGACATCTGGTGCCGAAGTTATTTCTCCAGAGGGAGAATTAATCTACGATTTTGATGCGAAAGGGGTGCATGTAGGTGATGCTGCACAAGTACAGTTAGGCGGCTTAATACGTGTGGAGCCTATGAAAGGATTGTATTTTAAAATTAGAGGCACCTACTTTGATAAATACTATTCCGATTTTCAGCCAGAAGATTTAAAAGGGGAAACCGCAAGAAGGGATTCTTGGAAATTACCTAGTTACAATTTGTTTAATTTCCATACGGGTTACAACTTTAATGTTAAAAAAACACGAATGGGGGTTCGTTTCAATATCCTTAACTTATTCGACACCGTTTATGTTAGCGACGCAAGAAACAACGATGATTTTAATAGCCCATCTTCCCAAGATTTTGATGCCAAATCTGCCTCTGTGCATTTTGGACAAGGACGACGATGGACGAGTTCTTTTAGTATTTCTTTCTAGGAAATTTATAGAGATAGCTCTAAATATCAATTCTATTAATTTAGAAAGACTGCTGGTAATTTTACTGGCAGTCTTTTTTTTGTTTCAATTTTATTAAAACCTACTATTCAATCTTTATAGAATCCCCAAGGTTTTCCTTTAACTCCAACGTATCTACCCACGAATCGTCATAGTTTTCTAGGAGGGTATCATTGGGTGTTGCAGTAGTGTCTATTGCTTCCTCGTCTCCAAAATTAATAAACTGTACATCATCTAAACTTACACCAGGAGGTAAGTCAATTGTTATTCCCTCCTCCACTTTTATGGTTGACCAAAAATAAGGCAAATACAACAAACCCACCAACATCAACACTTTTACCACTAAACTTGCATGACTAAAATCGGCTTTAAACCGTGCTTTCCACAATCTAAAAACCAAATACAACAAGGGCAATTGCATAAAAAATAAAGCCAAAATAGCCACCACTTTATTCCCCACAAAAAAGTGAAACATCTGAAAATCAAAAATTAATTTTATAACTAGCAAAGTAACCGCTGTTGCTATTAATTTTGCAATTCCTACCCCTGCACTCACGGCCATCGTATTGTATCCCGCTGCCTCGTCTCCTTCTACATCCTCCGCATCTTTTACAATTTCTCGTACCAAAGTTAATAAAAAGGCAAATGCCGCATAACCCGTTACTTGGTCAATTACCATCGTTAACATTTCCAAATTTGCTACATGCGAGTAATCAATAGGCATTACTTCTATTCCCATTTTCACTAAAAAAATGCTAAACAAAGATTTAAGCCAAACCCCAAAAACTTCTCGCAACGCATTATCAAAAAGCAAAACCAATAAAACCGTAAGTCCAATAATAAAAGCAATGGTTAAATTACCAATCAACACCTTGCGTTTAAGCGTAGTAGAGTAAAACCACAAAGCCGCCGCAGTAAATACATGCACATATCCCAACTGATAAGCTCCACATTCAAGCCCTAGTATAAAACCTAGTACTACACCCACAATGGTTAATCCCAAATACAACCTAATGGTTTGTGGATGTGTAATTTTATAACCCACCACCAGCTTATCGGGTTTATTAATAGCATCGGCTTTGCCATCGTAATAATCGTTAATTAAATACCCTCCTGCCGCAATACTCATGGTAGAAATAGCCAACAATAAATATTCTATATGATTGAGGGTGGGTTCAAACCCAAATAAATTAAACAAAGGCATCACCACACAAAAACGCAATAAAAAAAGCGTTGCAAAAATATATAGTAAATTCACCCATCGGGTTGCTTGAAGGTAGGCTATCATAAAAGAAGAAGATTTTTTATTAACTCTGGGAAAACCTGTCAGCAATATATACAAAAGCGAAGAACTATTGTTACTTTAGCAGCAATTTATTTAATTTGTAAAAATTGATTGATGCAACAAAGAACAAGTAGCGAGCATCTTAAAGCTAATGTATAGTCAAACACATAAACATATCATTGCTCCACAATGGGTTTACAGCAGCCTCTTTATTTTTTATGCGCTGCTAACCTACTTCGCCCAAGAACTCCCCTTCTTCTGGGACAATATGCTATTTGTATCAAAAACAGCTCATTACTACTACGAAAACCAATTTACCAATCTCCTTTTACCCCTAAAAATAGATTCGGGCCATCCTCCTTTTTACGGCATGTTTATGGCTGGAATTTGGACCGTGTTTGGAAAAAGTTTAGCACTTAGTCATTGGGTCATGTATCCTATTTTAGTGGCTGGCGCAATTGCTTTTCACAAAATAGCTCAATACTTTTTACCTCCTACCTACGCCCTCATCGCCCTCCTACTCTACTTGCTAGAACCTTGCATCCTTACTCAAAGCGTAATTGCTAGTATTGATATGGCTTTACTGGCAGCAACTTTATGGGCAGTCGCAGGCATCCTCTATCAAAAAAGAATGCTGTTAGCCCTAGCATTTTGCTTAATGGCGATGCTGAGTTTACGAGGAAGCATTGCTATTGTACTATTGTTTTTTATAGATACTTACTTTTTAAAACAAAGTTATTTTAAAAGCAAAACAACTATAGTTAAAATATTGCTTCCTTATATGCCTGCTGCTTTTATAATGATTATTTGGCTTGGCTACCACTTTCAGGAAACAGGATTTTTTATGGTGAATAACCAAGGTGCGTGGGCAGAACATTATGATGGCGTTAGCCTAAAAGATTTGGCTTGGAACCTCTGCATCATTGTTTGGCGAATGTTAGATAATGGACGTATTGTGTTATGGTTGCTCGTACTATTACTAGGATATAAATTTAGTACCAACTTAAAAACAGCTAAAACTAAACAACTACTGGTTTTACTTTTTGTTCCGCTTGTTTTATTTAGCATCATTGCTGCCCTTCGGCACAATCCTATTTTGCATCGTTATTTTATGTTGCAATATGCTTTACTCATCATTTTAAGTCTGACATTCATTGCTCAATTAAAAAAAGAACTCCTCAAAAAAGGGTTCATTGCCCTTTTAGCAGTTAGTTATTTATCTGCTCATTTTTGGATTTACCCCTACCCCTACGCCAACGGATGGGATGCAACCCTAGCACACCTACCCTACTATTCCCTAAAAGATAAAATGCAGCTACACATCGACATAGACCATTATTCTTACAGTAATATTGTAACTGAATTTCCTGCTGTTACGCCTACTAAAATCACCCATTTAAAGGCCAATGCCCAATCTTTTCAAGATAAAGAAATCGTAGGTTTTAACAAGTCGCCCTACATTCTACAATCCAATGTGATGAATGATTTTACCCTAGTACAAATCCACGATTTACAACAAAATTGGAAGCTGGTAAAAGAATATAAAAAAGGCTTGGTTTATATGCGTTTGTATAAAAATCCTAGCCCCTAAAAAATCAGCTTTACTAATCCCTCCAAAAAAAAGAAATAAAAAAAGCTGCCTAAAATTTGTTTTTCTAATTTAGTTTCAATTATCTTAGCAGCGCAAAAAAAAGCAATACAATATGCATTTATCATTCTCTAACATTATTATTTCTGTCATTGTCATCCAAATGAATCATCATATTGGTAAGGAGAAGTAATGTGTATATTAAATATAATATTCAACAAAATAAAAAAGCCATCCTTACTGTAAGGGTGGCTTTTTTAGTTTAATAGTTAAATGGCTGTATTGCTTAATTGTTTATCATGCTGATGGTCAGCAGAAAAAGCAATTCAGCAATCAAGCAATTCAACAGTAAAGCAATTCAACAATCAAGCAATTTATTCAAATGAAACTCAACAAATATAGTTCTCGAATTACGCAAGACGAAACACAACCTGCATCGCAAGCCATGCTTTACGGCATTGGTTTAACCGAAGCAGATATGAACAAAGCACAAGTAGGCATTGTAAGTACAGGCTACGAAGGCAATACCTGCAATATGCATCTAAACGACTTAGCAACGGTTGTAAAAAAAGGCGTTGCTGCTGCCGATTTAGTGGGGCTTATTTTCCATACCATTGGCGTAAGTGATGGCATTTCGATGGGAACAGACGGGATGCATTACTCGCTTGTATCGCGCGATATTATTGCCGACTCTATTGAAACCGTAGCTTCGGCACAATGGTACGATAGTGTGATTGCGGTAGTGGGTTGCGATAAAAATATGCC
>JAHDBT010000066.1 GCA_020630215.1 Bacteroidota bacterium | reverse complement strand
CAGCTATCACAATTGTAAAAGATGACAATGACAATACGGATGATACACAAGCAGTAATGCCTGGTGGTACTGCTACCTTTACTATTACCGTAACTAATACGGGTGATGTAGACTTAGAAAACGTATTTGTTGACGACCCATTAGCTCCTGGATGTAATACCTTTATTGGTAGTTTACCAGTAGGTGGTGCGCCAGTTACTTATACTTGTACGATTGCAGATGTTACTACTGGTTTTACCAATACCGCAATGGCTTCTGGCGATCCAGTAGGTGGTGGCGACCCTGTTACCGATAATGATCCATCAGACGTAACCATTCAAGCTGATGGTCCTAGTATCGAAATTATTAAACGTGCTTTAGATGGAACCGATAACCAAATCGTTACTTCTGGCGGTACGGCAACTTTCGAAATTGTAGTAACCAACACAGGTTCCGAAGATTTAAATAATGTAACTGTTACCGACCCACTAGCTCCTGGCTGTGATATGGTAATTGGTACTTTAGCAGTAGGTGCAGCACCAGTAGTATATACTTGTACGATTTCTGGCGTAACTGCCGACTTCACCAACGTTGCCGATGTAACTGGCGACCCTGCTGGTGGTGGTAGCCCTGTTACTGATGAAGACCCATCGGATGTAGAAGTAGCAGCACCATCTATTGATATTATTAAGGAAGCACTTGATGGAACTGATAGTCAAACCGTGAATCCAGGTGGTGTAGCAACATTCTTAATTACGGTTACCAACGATGGTGATGTAAACTTAACCAACGTAGCGGTAACTGATGCCTTAGCCCCTGCATGTGATAATGTAATTGGTGCTTTAGCAGTAGGTGCCTCTGTTACCTATATTTGTAGTCTAGACCCTGTAAGCGCAGGTTTTACCAATATTGCCGATGTTACTGGCGACCCTGAAGGTGGTGGCGATCCTGTAACAGATATGGACCCTAGTGAAGTGGTAGTAACTAGCCCCGCCATTACTATTGATAAACATGCAACTGATTTAACAGATATACAAAGTGTACCTGCTGGTGGTACGGCAACTTTCGAGATTGTAGTAACCAATACAGGTGATGTAGACTTAGAAAATGTTTTTGTGGACGATCCTCTAGCACTAGGTTGTAACATTTTTATTGGCGACTTAATCGTAGGACAAGTATTTACTTATACTTGTACAGAAGCCAATGTTACAGCAGGATATACCAATACCGCAACAACTAATGGTGATCCAGTAGGTGGTGGCGATCCTGTAATGGACGACGACCCATCTGACGTTGTAATAATGACACCTGGTCCTAGCATCGAAATCATTAAACGTGCTTTAGATGGTAGCGATAGCCAAGTAATAACATCAGGTGGTACGGCAAATTTCGAGATTGTGGTAACCAATACTGGTTCTGAAGATTTAAATAATGTAACCGTTACCGACCCACTAGCTCCTGGCTGTGATAATGTAATTGGTACTTTAGCAGTAGGTGCTGCTCCTTTCGTATATACTTGTACGATAGCGGGTGTAACTGCCGACTTTACGAATGTTGCTGATGTAACTGGCGACCCTGCTGGTGGAGGCGACCCTGTAACAGATGAGGACCCATCGGATGTAGTAGTAGCAGCTCCGTCTATTGCTATTGTTAAAGAAGCAATTGATGGAACAGATAGCCAAACGGTGAACCCTGGTGGGGAAGCCACTTTCTTAATTACCGTTACTAACGATGGCGATGTTAATTTAACCAACGTAGCAGTAACTGATGCACTAGCTCCTGCTTGTGATAATGTAATTGGTGCTTTAGCGGTAGGTGCTTCTGTTACTTATATCTGTAGCTTAGACCCTGTTAGTGCCAACTTTACCAACATTGCCGACGTAACTGGCGATCCAGAAGGTGGTGGCGATCCTGTAACGGATGAAGACCCATCTGACGTAGTAGTAACTAATCCAGCTATTACTATTGATAAAGATTCACAAGATGATACCGATACCCAAGCAGTAATGCCTGGTGGTACGGCAACGTTCGATATTACTGTAACCAATACGGGTGATGTAAACTTAGAGAATGTTTATGTAGACGATCCATTAGCTCCTGGCTGTAATACCTTTATTGGCGATTTAGCGGTAGGACAAATGGTAACTTATACCTGTACACTTGTAGGTGTTACTAGTAGCTTCACCAACACCGCAACCGCAAATGGCGACCCAGAAGGTGGTGGCGATCCAGTAATGGATGATGACCCATCGGATGTAACTATCCAAACACCTGGTCCTAGTATCGAAATCATTAAACGTGCTTTAGATGGTAGCGATAGCCAAGTAATAACATCAGGTGGTACGGCAAATTTCGAGATTGTGGTAACCAATACTGGTTCTGAAGATTTAAATAATGTAACCGTTACCGACCCACTAGCTCCTGGCTGTGATAATGTAATTGGTACTTTAGCAGTAGGTGCTGCTCCTTTCGTATATACTTGTACTATTGCTGGAGTAACTGCCGACTTTACGAATGTTGCTGATGTAACTGGCGACCCTGCTGGTGGTGGCGACCCTGTAACAGATGAGGACCCATCGGATGTAGTGGTAGCAGCTCCTTCTATTGCTATTGTTAAAGAAGCAATTGATGGAACAGACAACCAAACAGTAAACCCAGGTGGTACGGCAACCTTCCAAATTACCGTTACTAACGATGGTGATGTTGATTTAAACAATGTTGCCGTTACCGACCCATTAGCACCTGCTTGTGATAATGTAATTGGTGCTTTAGCAGTAGGTTCTTCGGTTACTTATATATGTAGCATAAGTCCTGTTAGTGCCAACTTTACCAATGTTGCCGATGTTACTGGCGATCCAGAAGGTGGAGGCGACCCTGTAACAGATGATGACCCATCAGATGTAGCAGTTACAAATCCAGCTATTACCATAGATAAAGATTCGCAAGACAATACCGATACCCAAGCAGTAATGCCAGGTGGTACGGCAACGTTCGATATTACGGTAACCAATACAGGTGATGTAGACTTAGAAAATGTTTATGTAGATGACCCATTAGCTCCAGGTTGTAATACCTTTATTGGCGATTTAGCGATGGGAGATATGGTGACTTATACTTGTACTGTTTCGGGGGTAACAAGTGCATTTACCAATACGGCAACGGCTAATGGCGAGCCAGATGGTGGTGGTGATCCAGTAATGGATGACGACCCATCAGATGTAACTATCCAAACGGCAGGTCCTAGCATCGAAATCATTAAACGTGCTTTAGATGGTAGTGATGCTCAAACAGTAGTATCAGGTGGTACGGCAACTTTCGAGATTGTAGTAACCAATACTGGTTCTGAAGATTTAAATAATGTAACGGTTACCGACCCACTAGCTCCTGGTTGTGATAATATAATTGGTACTTTAGCAGCAGGTTCGGCTCCTTTTGTATACACTTGTACAATATCAGGTGTAACTGTCGATTTTACCAATATTGCTGATGTAACTGGCGACCCTGCTGGTGGTGGCGACCCTGTAACAGATGAGGACCCTTCTGATGTAATGGTAGACGAACCAGAAGAAATCGATCTTGAATTAATAAAATCTGTAAATGCGAGTACTGTTAGTTTAGGCGACCAAGTAACCTATTCCTTAGAATTAACCAACCAAGGCCCAGATGATGCAACAGGTGTAGTTGTTACAGACAACCTTCCTGCTGGCTTAACCTATATCAGTTCTAGTCCTAGTGGCGCATACAATAATGCAACTGGCGAATGGACGGTAGGAAGTGTAGCCAATGGTCAAACCGTATTATTAACCATCACCGTAACGGTTGATGTAGAAGGTACAATTACCAATAGTGCGGAAGTAACAGCAGCCGATCAAAACGATACCGATTCTACTCCGGATAATGATGAGGAGACAGAAGACGACCAAGACGATGTGCCAATAGATTCTGTGCCAGAGCTTATTGATTTGGAGTTAGTAAAATCTGCTAGTGCCAATACCGTTAGTTTAGGCGACCAAGTAACCTATACTTTAGAATTAACTAACAATGGTCCTGATGATGCAACAGGGGTAGTAGTTACGGATAACCTTCCTGCTGGCTTAACTTATATCAGTTCAAGTCCTGCTGGTGCATACAATAATACTACTGGCGAATGGACGGTAGGTAATGTAGCCAACGGTCAAGTAGTTGTGTTAAATATCACCGTAACTGTAGATGTAGAAGGTACAATTACCAATAGTGCAGAAGTAACAGACGCAGATCAAGATGATACTGATTCAACTCCAGATAACGACGACCCAAGTGAGGATGACCAGGACGATGTGCCTATTTCTACCGATCCAATGGAAATCGACTTAGAGTTAGTAAAATCTGCTAGTGCCAATACCGTTAGTTTAGGCGACCAAGTAACCTATACTTTAGAGTTAAGCAACAATGGACCCGATGGTGCAACAGGCGTAGTTGTAACAGATAACCTGCCTGCTGGCTTAACTTATGTCAGTTCTAGCCCAACAGGTGCTTATGATGTAGGTACTGGCGAATGGACGGTAGGAACACTTCCTGCTAACCAAACCGTACTATTAAATATCACCGTAACTGTTGATGTAGAAGGTACAACTACTAACACCGCCGAAGTAACCGAAGCGGATCAAGACGATCCAGATTCGACACCTGATAACGACGACCCAGAGGAGGATGACCAGGATGATGTACCAGTAACTGCCGACCCTGCCGCAATTGATTTAGAGTTAGTGAAATCGGTAAATAACAGCACCGTTAGCTTAGGCGAACAAGTAACCTATACTTTAGAGTTAAGCAACAATGGGCCCGACGGTGCTACAGGCGTAGTAGTAACGGATAACCTCCCTGCTGGATTAACTTACCTAAGTTCTAGTCCATCTGGTGCGTATGATAATGCTACTGGTGAATGGACGGTAGGAAGCGTAGCCGCTGGTCAAACCGTATTACTCGCTATTACCGTAACGGTTGATGTAGAAGGTACGATTACCAATACTGCTGAAGTAACCGATGCAGACCAAGATGATACCGATTCGACTCCTGATAATGATGATCCAGAGGAGGATGACCAGGACGATGTACCAGTAACTTCTGATCCTGCTGAAATTGATTTGGAGTTAGTAAAATCTGCTAATGCAAGTACGGTTAACTTAGGAGACGAAGTAACTTATACTTTAGAATTAACCAATAATGGACCTGACAATGCTACAGGGGTAGTGGTAACAGATAACCTTCCTGCTGGTTTAACTTATGTAAGTTCTAGTCCTTCTGGCGCATACAATAATGCAACAGGCGACTGGACAGTAGGAAGTGTAGCAAACGGTCAAACTGTATTATTAACCATCACCGTAACAGTTGATGCAGTAGGCGAAATTGTGAATAGCGCAGAAGTAACCGATGCCGACCAAGACGATACGGATTCGACACCAGACAACGATGACCCAGACGAAGATGACCAAGACGATACACCAATCACTAGCGAACAAATTGATTTGGAATTAACCAAAACTTCCAATGTAACTAGTGTAAATGTTGGCGACCAAGTAACCTATACTTTATCATTAACCAACTTAGGTCCTGATGATGCAACAGGCGTAGTTGTAACCGATAATTTACCTGCTGGCTTAACTTACATTTCGGATGATGGCGCATACAATGCTGCTAATGGCGAATGGACAGTTGGCAATGTAAATGTAGGAGAGGTATTAACTTTAAACATCACCGTAAGCGTTGATGCTGCTGGAACCATTAACAATGTGGCAGAAGTAAGCGATGCCGACCAGTCTGATGTAGACTCTACGCCAGATAATGACGACGGCGATCAATCAGAGGATGATGAAGATAATGCAGAAATTTCTTCGGATTTAATTGACCTTGAATTAGAAAAAACGGTTGATAATACTGCACCTGCTATAGGAGAACAAATTACTTATACCATCAGCTTAACCAACTTAGGTCCTAGCGATGCAACAGGCGTAGTAGTGACGGATAATTTACCTGCTGGCTTAACATATGTGTCTGATGACGCAGGTGGTGATTATGATGCAGGTACTGGCGCATGGACAGTTGGCAATGTAAATGTAGGTGACTTGCTTACCTTAAACATTACCGCAACCGTTGATACAGACGAAGCCATTACCAATAGCGCAGAAGTAACCGATGCCGACCAACCTGATTCGGATTCGACTCCTGATAACGACGATCCACAAGAAGATGACCAAGACGATATTACCATTGACAGCGATCCAGAGGTAGCCGACTTACAATTAATTAAAACGGTAAATACCAATACCGTTAATGTTGGCGAAGAAGCAACCTTTACAATTACGGTAGAAAACAATGGTCCTGCCAATGCAACAGGCGTAGCCGTAACCGATAACTTACCAGCCGGTTTAACTTATGTGAGTTCAAGTCCAGCAGGTGCTTATAATGATGCAACAGGTGTTTGGACTATTGGCAACTTAGACGCAGGTCAATCTACTAGTTTAGATATTACTGTAACGGTAGATACCGCAGGCGAATTTGTAAACTCCGCAGAAATAACCGATGCAGACCAAGACGATCCTGACTCAACGCCTGATAACGACGACCCAACGGAAGACGATCAGGATGATGAACCAATTAGCGCAGAAGAGGTGGACTTAGAATTAGCCAAATCTATTGTAGGCAATCCGAGTAGTGTTAATTTAGGTGATGTAATTACTTATGTATTGACCTTAACCAATCAAGGTCCTGCTAATGCAACAGGTGTAGCGGTAACCGATAATTTACCTGCTGGCTTAACCTACATAGGCGATAGCCCAAGTAAAGGTAACTACAGCAATGCAACAGGTGTATGGACGGTAGGAAATGTAGCCAATGGCGAAACCGTTACTTTACAAATTGAAGTAAGTGTAGACCAAATTGGCAACATTACTAATACGGCCGAAGTAACAAGCAGTGACCAACCCGATACGGATTCGACTCCTGATAACGATGACCCAGATGAGGATGACCAAGATGAGGAAGTAATCAGTGTAGACCCTGTACAAATTGACTTAGAGTTAGTAAAATCTGTTTCGGATGCAGCTGTAAGTGTTGGCGATGAAGTAACCTTTACTTTAGAGTTAACTAATCAAGGACCTAACAATGCAACAGGCGTAGTAGTAACCGACCAATTGCCTGCTGGTTTATCTTATGTAAGCTCAAGCCCATCGGGTGCTTATGATAATATAAGTGGACAATGGAATGTAGGTAGTTTGGCAGTAGGTCAAACGGTATTACTCAACATTTCTGTTAGCGTTGATATTCCTGGCGACATCTTAAACGTAGCAGAAGTAACCAGCCACGATCAAGAAGATTCGGATTCGGACCCTGATAATGATGATGGCGACCAAAGCGAGGACGATGAAGACAATGCACAAGTTTCGGGCGAAGAAATTGACCTAGAATTGAGCAAGTCTGTTGACCAAGCAAGTGTTAATGTAGGTGATGAAGTAACCTTTACTTTAACCTTAACCAACCTAGGTCCTAGTGATGCAACAGGCGTAGTTGTTACCGATAATTTACCTGTTGGATTAACTTACGTTTCTGATAATCCACAAGTAGGTTCTTATAATGTCGCTACTGGAAAATGGTCCGTAGGTGCTATCGCCGCAGGCGAAGTATTAACCTTAGAAATTACGGTAACCGTAGATGTGGCAGGTACTACTGCAAATACCGCAGAAGTAACAGATGCCGACCAAGAGGATAACGATTCGACTCCTGATAATGATGATGGCGACCAAAGTGAGGACGACGAGGATATTGCCGAAGTAAGTTCTGATTTAATTGACTTAGAATTAGACAAAACTGTAGACAATACTGCACCTACACTTGGTGATGAAATTACTTATACCTTAACTTTAACCAATCAAGGTCCTAGTGATGCAACAGGCGTAGCAGTTACCGATAACTTGCCCGCTGGCTTAACCTACGTATCTGATGATTCGGCAGATGCTTATGATACAGGTACAGGTATTTGGAGTGTTGGCAATTTAGCCAATGGCGCAAGCGTAAGCTTAAACATTACCGTTACTGTTGATACAGACGATGCCATTACCAACAGCGCAGAAGTAACTGATGCCGACCAACCAGATGTAGATTCTGACCCAGATAACGACGATCCGCAAGAGGATGACCAGGACGACATTACCATTGACAGCGATCCTGAATTAGCCGATTTACAATTGGTGAAAACAGTAGATAGTTCGATAGCTAATGTAGGTGATGAGGTGACCTTTACGATTTTACTAGAAAATAATGGTCCTGCCGATGCGACAGGCGTAGTAGTAAGCGATAATTTACCTGCTGGTTTAACTTATGTAAGTTCAAACCCTGCTGGCGTTTATGATGATGCTACAGGTGCATGGACCGTAGGCGAACTAGCAGCAGGTGCTTCTACAAGCTTAGATATTACGGTTACTTTAGATGCTTCGGGCAGTTATGTAAATGTAGCAGAAGTTACCGAAGTTGATCAAGACGATCCAGATTCAACACCTGATAATGATGACCCTGAAGAAGATGACCAAGATGATGCAGTAGTGGGCGCAGAAGAAGCAGACCTAGAATTAGTGAAAACTATTTTTGGCGATCCTACTTCGGTGAGCGTTGGCGATAACATTACTTATGTATTGAGCTTAACCAATAATGGACCTAATGATGCAACAGGTGTAGTTGTTACCGATAATTTACCAAGTGCCGTTACTTATATAAGCGATAGCCCAGGTAAAGGTACTTACAATGCTACTTCTGGAAACTGGACTGTAGGAAGTGTAGCTGTTGGCGAAACCGTTATTTTATTAATTGAGGTAAGTGTAGACGAAGTTGGTACCATTACGAACTCTGCCGAAGTAACAAGCAGCGACCAACCTGACCCTGATTCTGACCCAGATAATGACGACCCAACAGAGGACGACCAAGATGACGAAGTGATTGAGGTAGACCCAATAGTGATTGACTTAGCTTTAGAGAAAACAGTTGATGCTGCTATTGTAAATGTTGGCGACCAAGTTACTTACACATTAGCCGTAACCAACGATGGACCTGATGCGGCAACAGGAGTAGAAGTGACGGACCAATTACCTTCGGGACTTACTTTTGTAGGCGCAAGTCCAGCAGGAGTTTACAACCAAACAACCGGTATTTGGACGGTAGGCAGTTTAGCCCTTGGACAAACAATGTTACTAGATATTACCGTAACCGTTGATGTTGCTGGTGATATTGAAAATATTGCAGAAGTAACCAGTCATGATCAAAATGATACAGATTCTGATCCTGATAACGACGATGGCGACCAGAGCGAGGACGACGAAGACAATGCAACGGTAACAGCAGAAGAAATTGATTTATCATTAGAAAAATCAGTAGATGCTACAACAGCCGCACCTGGCGACTTCCTAACTTATACCTTAGTATTGAGCAATGCTGGTCCTAGTACGGCAACAGGTATTGTTGTGTACGATAATTTACCATCAGGCTTAAGTTATGTTTCTGATAATCCAGAAGCAGGTAACTTTAATAGCTTAACCAACGAATGGACCGTAAACAGTCTAGCCGCTGGCGAATCGGTAAGTATTGATATTAGCGTATTGGTAAACAATGCAGGTACTTTAACCAACATTGCACAAGTAACTGATGCCGATCAACCTGATACCGATTCTGACCCTGATAACGACGATGGCGACCAAAGCGAGGACGACGAAGACAATGCCGAAACGGTAGTGGAACTAATTGACCTTGAATTGAGCAAAAGCGTAGATAATGCAGCTGTAGGCGTAGGCGACCAAGTAACCTATACTTTAGACTTAACCAACAATGGACCAAGTAATGCAACAGGCGTAGTCGTTACCGATAACTTACCAGCAGGTTTAAGTTTTGTAAGTGCTTCGACTAACGATTATAACGCAAGTACAGGCGTATGGACGGTAGGCAATTTAGCAGCAGGTGCTTCCACAAGCATCAATATTACTGCTAGTATTACCAGCGGAGGTGTAATTACCAACGTAGCAGAAGTAAGCGATGCCGACCAACCAGATATCGACTCTGACCCTGATAACGACAATGGCGACCAAAGTGAGGACGACGAAGATGCAATTGCAGTAGGTGGCGATGAAGCAATTGCCGACTTACAGTTAAGCAAAGTAGCTTCTAGTACCGCAGTAAGTCCTGGTGATAATATTACTTACACCATCTTACTAGAAAACAATGGTCCGAGTGATGCAACAGGTATTGTAGTAAACGACCAATTACCAGCAGGATTAAGTTTTGTAGGCGCAACGCCTGCGGGTGCGTATAATGCTGCTACAGGAAACTGGACCGTAGGCAATTTAGCCAACGGTAGTGTTACTGCATTAACCATAGAAGTAACGGTTACGGGTACAGGCAGCATTGTAAACACAGCGGAAGTAACAGCCGCTGACCAACCAGATCCTGATTCGACACCAGATAATGATGATGGCGACCAAAGTGAGGACGACGAAGATGATGCACCGATTACTTCTACTCCAGAAGAAGTGGCCGACTTAGCATTGACGAAGATGGCGAATGTTGGTACGGTAGCAGTAGGCGAGCAATTAACTTATACTTTAGTATTAACCAACAATGGTTCGGCTAATGCTACAGGGGTAGTGGTTACCGATAATCTTCCGCTAGAAGTATCCTATGTGAGTGCTACTCCTACAGGGGCATTTAATCCTGTTACTGGCGAATGGGCAGTAGGAAACTTAGCAAACGGCGCAACTACTACTTTAGATATTACCGTTATTGTTGACGAACTCGGAACGATTACCAATGTGGCAGAAGTAACAGAAGCAGATCAAACCGATCCAAACTCAACGCCTAATAACAACGATCCTAGTGAGAATGACCAGGATAATGAGGTGATTACTAGTATTCCACCAGCAGCACAGGATATTGACTTACAGTTAGAGAAAACAGCCGTACCTACTAATATAACAACGGGCGGTATGGTAACGTATACTTTAGAGTTAATTAACTCTGGTCCTGGCGATGCAACAGGTGTAGAAGTAATTGACCAATTACCTGCTGGATTAGCATTTGTGAATGCAATTCCTAGTGGAAGTTACAATCCAAATACAGGTAAATGGACGGTAGGCAATTTAGCAGCAGGCAATATTGCTATTCTAAGTATTACCACACAAGTAATTGGTACGGGTAATATTACGAATACTGCACAAGTAAGTGCCGCTAACGAAATAGATGTAGACTCGACACCGGGTAATGATGATGGCGACCAAAGCGAGGACGATGAAGACAATGCTTCTATTTCGGTAGAAGGACAGAATACCGTAATTGCAAGTGATGATTCGGAAACAACCGCTATTAATACGCCTGTTGATATTTCGATTATGGTGAATGATAATGACCCAGAAGATAATAATTTTGAGGTAACCAATTATACACAGCCATTAAACGGAACGGTGACCTACAATCCTAATACAGGGGAGTTTACTTATACGCCTAATCCTGGTTACACAGGTACAGATGTATTTACCTACGAAATTACAGACGATGGCACACCAGTAGCCGTTGATGATGCAGTTGTGGTAATTAACATTGAAGCACCTCCTGCAAATGAGGTAATTGCGATTGACGATTCGGGAACAACAGAATTAGATACGCCTGTAACCATTGCTATTCTAAATAATGACAGCGATCCGCAGAGTGATAATTTTGAATTGACCGAATTTACACAGCCACCAAATGGTACGGTAACTTACGATCCTAATACAGGGGAGTTTACCTATACACCTAATGCTGGTTTTATAGGAACAGATGTATTTACTTACACCATTGAAGACGACAATCCACTAACAGCAACAGATGTAGCAACGGTTACTATTGTAATTGAAGCACCAAACTGTGATGGCAGCTTAGGTATTAGCGATGGTCGTACCTGTGATGAGGAAGCGTATACAATTGCTCTAGTTGTTACAGGTGGCGTTGCTCCTTACAGCTATACGGTTAATACAACAAATGGCGTAGTATTCGATGGAGATTTATTAGATGCCTCAGAGGCTTTTGAATTCCTGGTAACCAACGGTGAAGGCTATACCATTTCGGTGTTAGATGCAAACGGTTGTCCAGTATTTGTAGACCAATCAGGCATTGAGTCTTGTGCTACTGTACCTGTAGAACTAATTAGCTATACGGGTAATGTAGAAATAGATGGGAACTTATTGAAATGGGTAACGGCAAGTGAAATCAATAATGCTTATTTTACTTTAGAGCACAGCGTTGATGGCATCAGTTACAACCCAATTACTACCCTAGATGCAGCAGGTACTACTAGTACCGCAAGTATATACAACTATTTACACAAAGAAGCTCCTGTAGGAACAAGCTACTACCGCTTATTACAAACAGATGTTGATGGTACAAGTAGAGAAGTAGGTATTGTTGTATTAGTACGTGGGGAGTCTGGTGTAGGCTTTGTTAGCGTAGCTCCTGTACCTGTTACAACTGTAGTAGAAATTACCTTTACAAGTGTAAAAACAACCCTTGTACAACTTGATATTCATGATGTAGCTGGTCGTTTAATAGACTCGCAAATGGTAGAAGCAAGCACTGGTACTAACAATATTAGCTTTAATATGGCAACTTATACCAGTGGCGTTTATTTTGTTACAATTAAAGATAATGATGTAAGTGCTACTGCTAAAGTGATGAAGTACTAAGATTTACATGTGATTATAAAAATAATTTAAAGAGTAAGCACGAAAGTGTTTACTCTTTTCTTTTTACTTTTTTGAAAAAAAAGTTGCATAATTAAAAAAATGAGGTTATCTTTGTATAAAGGAAGGAAATAATATACGTTTAAACTTATTATTCTCTTCTGCCAAAAAAAAAGTTTGCAAAAAAGTTGCTTAACTTTTGTTTTTAACAAAAAAAGAGCTTATCTTTGTAACATCATAAAAGCCGAAAGGCAAATAACAATTCGTGGGAACACTTTTATACATGGGTCCTCGGTTCAGCAATGAATCGGGGATTTTGTATTTTAAGGCCTTTTGAGCTATGAGGAGAAAGCTCAATCCTCTATGTTTTTTAATGCGAGCGTCTAATTGCTGGCAAAGAGTTTTTGGGCAGGCACTAAATAATGTGAACTGGCGATTAAAAACGAAGCAAATAGTTCACCAGGCACTGAGTGTAGTCGAATGTGTGAGGTGAATGGGCTTAAAGGCAGCGAAAAAGGGTGTTTCTATGCATCCTTTCTAATACTTCGACTTTGCTCAGTACACCGCATTTCGACTACGCTCAATGACCGAAAGGCGTTTTTACTAGCGATAGACTATTGATTATTTAGTAGTTGATGTTGTACATTCAATCTCTAGTTCACGTTAAATAGGTCAAATCTTTTATGCTTTATAGGGTGAAAAGCCGTCAGTAGTAAAAAACAAGGTATTTAGCCCTCCATCTTCCTAGCATAGGCACAAATAATTCCTGTAGCAATACCTGCATTTAACGATTCGCTTTGCCCAATACGAGGAATGGTAATAGGGCGATTAATTAAGGGCAGCAATGTTTTACTAATTCCTTTCGATTCATTACCAATTACAATAAATCCCTGGTCCTTAAACGATGTTTGATAAATAGATTTTCCTTCCAATAAAGCTCCATAAATAGGTGTAGTAGGATACTGCGCTAAAAAAGGCACTAAAGACGTGTAAAATAATTGCATTCGCAAAAACGAACCCATGGTAGATTGTATTACCTTTGGGTTAAAAGCGTCTACACAATCGGGCGAGCAAATAATATGGCTCAGTCCAAACCAATCGGCTGTACGAATAATAGTGCCTAAATTACCTGGGTCTCTAATACTATCTAAAACCAATATTGGATTTTGGAGTGGCAATTGTAGCGATAAAACAGGAGTAGTTGTATTGCTATTGCTGTTGTTTTGCGAAAGGTGGGCGGCCGAATAATGATGTGCAGGCAATTTGACAACCGCTAAAGCTTGGTTTGGTGTGCTTAAACACGATATTTTAGCTAATTCTTTTTCCGCGACAATATGAATTTTATCTTTATAGTTTTTAATAAGCGCAGCATACTTATCCGTCCACGGTGCCAGGGCAAAAATACTTGTTATTTCAAAAGAAGCATTTAGTAGTTCTGCTACAATTTTTTCGCCTTCGGCAATAAAAGTACCATGTTTTTTACGATATTTTTTGCTTTTAAGCGATTCAATGTATTTAATTTGATTTTTAGAAAGCATCTGTTTAATTGTACTTATACGAGATTGAAATTAATTTATGATAAACCGTTTATATTTTTTTGGTAGCACTAGTAGTACTAGTATTTACTTGGTAAAGAGCGATTATATATTTTACCTTTTGCTTGCACTAATAAGTTTAGTGGTATTGCTAACAAGTTCGTGCGGCATTAATAGGCATGTTCCTGCCTACGAAACATTGCATACAAGCACAAGCATTGAGGTCGATACGGATGTCAAAATTAAAGATAAAGCCGAAATTAAACGAACTTTATATAATTTATCTCGTCCTAAACCCAATAAACGGCTATTAGGTACTTTTAGGATGCGTTTGCGAATTCATAACCGCTACAAAAATAGGCAAAAAGGTTTTGGCGCATGGCTTAATGAAAGGGTAGGAGAAGAAGCAGTAGTAATAGATACGAGTTTGCTAAATCGTTCGGCGGTTGCAATGGAAAAAAGTTTGTTTAATAATGGCTATTTTAATAGTACGGTTGATTATGAAGTAAAAAGACATAGGCGTAAACGAAAAGGAAATGTTATTTATACAGCACATATTGCAAAACCTTATTTTGTTAACAACATTACTTATAACCTAACAGATGCAAGTGCGATTGCGAAACTAGTAACTGACCTTAAAGGAGATGTAAACGGATACCTTAAAGTAGGTAAAAAGTTTAGTGTAAATGATCTTGGAAAAGAGATAGACCGTATTACACAAAGGGTGCGAGATAGAGGGTATTTTGATTTTAGCAAACAATATATTTACTACGAATTAGATAGCACCAAAAGCAATCATACCATTGATGTATTTTTAAATATTGACGAGCCTAGTGAATCGAGCACACATCAGGTATATACAATTGAAAATATTTATATCCATTCTGAATTTAATAGCGGTATATCTGAAGAGGATTTTATTACCGTTCCTTCTCAAATACACGAAAATTGTTATTTTATTCATCCACAAAATAGCCGTTATAAACTAGAGAAATTAACTAAAAACTTGCTCCTTAAATCAGGGAAAACGTACTCTAAAAATATCAACGATCATTCGGTTAACCATTTATTAGAACTAGGCGTTTTTAAGTTTGTTTCTATTAAATACGAAAAAACAAAAAAGGGATATTTGGATTGCCATATTTACTTAACTCCCAATAAAAAAATGCACTTATCTGCCGAGTTTGAGCTAAACAATCGCTCGCAAAGTGCTATTGCGCCTTCTTTACTAGGAACGGCTATAAATTTATCGTACAACAACCGCAACCTACTAAAAGCTGCCGAAGCATTTAAATTTAATATTTACAGCGGACTAGAAGTTAACCCACAACCAACCAGCGATTTTCCGTTGATTAATACCCTCGATTTAAGTGCCGAGTTGTCGTATACGGTTCCTCGTTTTTTAGTGCCTTTTTCGGCTAAAAAACCTTGGATGAAACGCTTTATTTCTAACTATTATGTACCTAAAACTACTTTAAAACTAAGTGCCGATTATCGGCATCGGTTTAACTTTTTTACTGTAAATACTTATAGTTTGTCTTTTGGTTATAATTGGCGGCAAGATCAATATCAGCGGCATTTCTTTTCGCCCTTATCTATAAGTATACTAAGTTTACTAAGCGTAGAATCTGGGTTACTCGAACGTTTTGAGACCTATCCTTTATTAAAAAGAAGTTTTAATGAACAATTTGAAGAGCAGATTATAGTGGGGAATAAATATACGTATGTGTATACTAATCAGAATTATACACGCCCGGAAAGTTTTATGTATTTTAGGGGTAATATAGAATTTGCAGGAAATTTTATTAATGGATTTGAAAGCCTGCTTAAATTAAGCAATGCTATTGAAAACAACCAGCGTTTAATTATATTAGGCAATACTTATTCGCAGTTTATTAGGTTGGATGCCGATTGGCGGTATTATCATTATTTTCCGTATAATAAAAAACGTTTTTTTGTTACTCGCTTTGCTATGGGAATGGGCTATGCTTTTGGCAACTCGGATGTACTGCCTTATATTAAGCAATTTTATGTAGGAGGAACAAATAGCGTACGGGCATTTAGCATTCGTAGTATTGGTCCAGGTTCGTTTGGTTCGGAGGTAGCAGATAGTTCTGATTTACTGACAGGTTTTGACCGTACAGGAGATATAAAAATAGAAGCAAATATTGAGTATCGGTTTGATATTTCGGGTGTATTTAAAGGCGCACTATTTGCCGATGCAGGTAATATTTGGACATTAAGGGAACGCATTTCGGGTATTGACAATAGTGGAAACTATATTATTGAACAACCTGGCGGCTTATTTAAGTTGCAAAATGTAGTGCAGCAATTAGGGCTAGGACTCGGGGCAGGTTTGCGTTTAGATTTTAGCTATTTTGTAATGCGGTTTGATTTGGCAATGCCTGTTAGAGACCCTAACTTGCCATTAAACAATCGGTGGATTCCGCTTAGAGAATGGTCTACTAAAAAAGCTTGCTTGAACTTAGCAATTGGGTATCCTTTTTAGTGTTATTATGGCCAGCCTTAGTAGGGAGTGCAAGGTAATTGGTTGTTGCCACTTTTTAATCGCATAATGTGAAATTATCTTTAATAAAACCTTACTAAAACTTTAAAAAAACTAAAAGAAATTAGATATTTGTATCTTGTGGCTGGAAGTAGCACCCTAAAATAGAAAATAACCCAATCTTGCCCAAGTAATTCACCCGTAATTTCACCAGTTAATAATTTATACACTTAGTTTTAAACATTTATTTGGCATCTTAAACAAGAACAAGCATCAATAATATTTTTGTTTTGAAAAAAAGTATCAAAAAACTTTTCTGTGTTAATAAATTTTAAGAATTTCGTAGCCCAATTTATTTACACTTTTGGAATATTGTTTGTTCAAAATTGAAAAGTATCATTGTATACTAGACAAACTCAATTTAAATCAGTACTTTATACGCACACTCACTCACATAAGTAGTTGGGCATAAATAATCGTCATTATTAACCGAGCTATTTTTTTGTTAGACAAGGCGCAAAACGCAGGCATAGCCGTAGCTATGACGAGTATTTGCAACGCAGTATAACGGAAAAAGAGCCGGTTAAGAATCTGTCGATTATTTTTGTCCGACTACTTAGTAGTAAGAATAGAAAAAATTATGTAGTAGCAAAACAAATTCATAATCAAACAAACTATTTGGCAAATTTCTTTTAGTAATAAGTAGAAAAGACAAACAATAATGTGTATTTTGCTTTGATGCCATTACAATAAGTAAATTTAGGGTTTCGTTCGCTAAAATCGCTTAGTGAATTTTTAGCAACGAAAAACTATGTAGGGATGGTTAAAAATAAAGATGCCAGCTATTTTAAAGTATTTGTTAACTCGGCAATTCAATATATATAATGAAGACGCTTGATACCGTATGGTCTAGTTGTTTAGGAATCATCCAAGAAAACGTAAACCAACAAAGTTTTCGTACTTGGTTTGAACCTATCAAGCCCGTAAAGCTTGATGGGAAGGTATTGACTATACAGGTACCAAGTCAATTTTTTTATGAATGGTTAGAAGAACACTACGTAACATTACTTCGCAAAACCATACGGCAAGAACTAGGGGAGGAGGCACGACTCGAATATCAGATAGTAGTAGATAAAAATGCTAAAAATACCATCAATCCCGTAGAAAACATGGTAATGAATACGAGTTCTTATACGCCTAAAACCCCCAATCCCAAAGCATCCGAATCCAAGGCCATTCGCAATCCTTTTGTTATTCCTGGTATTAAAAATATTAATATAGAATCTCGGCTAAACCCTGCTTATACTTTCGACACGTATATAGAGGGCGAATGCAATCAATTGGCTCGTTCGGCAGGAATTGCGGTTGCCAATAAACCAGGCAAAACGGCTTTTAACCCTTTGGTACTTTATGGAGGCGTAGGTTTAGGCAAAACGCATTTAGCACAAGCTATTGGTAACTTTGTAAAAAATAACTTTACCGATAAAACCATCCTCTACGTATCGTCTGAACGGTTTATGAATCAGTTTATTGAAGCGGTGAAAAATGGCTCTACCACTGAGTTCACAGCTTTTTATCACTTAATAGATGTATTGATTGTTGACGATATACAGTTTTTTGCCAATAAAGTTCGAACCCAAGAAATTTTCTTCCATACGTTTAATAACCTACACCAAGCAGGCAAACAAATTATTTTAACTTCCGACCGCCCCCCAAAAGATTTAGAGGGCATGGAAGAACGCTTAACCTCCCGCTTTAAATGGGGCTTAACTGCCGATTTACACGTACCAGATTTTGAAACACGGATTGCCATCTTAGAGAAAAAACTACAAACAGAAGGCATCGAAATTTCGCGCGAAGTAGTGGAGTATATTGCCTACCATATTAATACCAATGTACGAGAAATGGAAGGCGCTTTAATTTCCCTTCTAGCACAATCATCTTTACGCCGTAGAGAAATTGATTTGAACCTTGCTAAAGGAACTATCAAAAATTTTGTGCAACATATTTCCAACGAAATATCTATTGCCTTTATTCAATCTACCGTGAGCGATTACCTTAAAGTTACCATCGACGACCTAAAAGGCAAAACTCGAAAAAGAAACATTGTACAAGCACGCCAAATATGTATGTTCCTTGCCAAAAAGTTTACCGAAAACTCCCTGAAAGTTATTGGAAACCATTTTGGAGGACGTGACCATAGTACGGTTATTCACGCCTGCCAATCGGTACTTAATTTAATGGAAACCGATAAGAATTTTAACGACGATGTGATTGAATTGCAAAAGCAAATTAAAATGAGCATGTAATGTCGTGCCGATTTTATTTCGCATCCATCACGTAGGTACAATTGTATTTATCCTTTTTTACGACCTGTTTATCCAATAAAGAAAAGTACTTTACAGCGGTGTAGCGAAACGGAACCGTCTATGCACCAAGTGCCCTGCTACTATCTACCACAAAAAGTGTCAACCGCTTAAACAAATAGGTCTTTTTTTCTGAAGCCAAACACAAGGGCTATATCCTTTTTCCTACTACTTTCTGCCAAAAAAATGTAAATGTGTTCAATAAATAGAACGTTTTTTTCTTTTTTTATCTTCCTTAGACAACCATTCCTAAAAAAGCTGCGTTTATCTGCTGTTGAATATTTTTTGGTAATACGCACTACTATTATAACTCCACTCATCTAATATCCTGTAGCCCTTAACAAAAGGGTTGATTTAGTATTTTTATATGCTATTAAGGCAATTGTAAAATTACCATAATAAACCTTAATCAGCATACAGGATTTATCCATCAATAATTATTTTATTAAAATATTTTCCTAATTTATTAATTAAAAACTTAGTAAAAATGCATAGTATGAAGAAGCTATTATTATTACTTTTTGTATTTGTTTTAGCGGCAGGTTGCGCCAAAGATGACACGGAGGATCCAACGATTAGCGTAGCAACTCCTATTGCTGATGCAACTTTCACATCGGGTCAAGAGATTAACTTTTCGGCTACTTTTGCAGATGATAATTTATTAAGCAGCTACAAGATAGAGATAGATGCTAATTTTGAAAATTCACCAATAGATGCTTGGTCAGAATCTATTGATGGAGATTTAGAGGATAAATTAAAACTAGTAGAACAAAGTATTGCTATTCCAGAAAACATAGCAGCAGGAGAGTACACGATGACGGTAAAATGTACCGATGATGCAGGCAAAGATGCAGAAGATGTAAGTGTTGTTTTTAATATAAGCAATGTTACAGATACGGCCGCTCCTAGCTTAATGGTAAGCTCGCCCGATCCAGATTTGACATTAAACCTTGATGTTGGAGCAACATTTACCGTTGCAGGAAATGTTGTTGATGATGCTTTATTAAGCCGTGTAACCATTAGTATTTTGGATGCAGATGGCACGGTATTATCAGACGAAGTAGTGGAGATAGATGGTGTAGCGCACGATTTTTCTAAAAACTTCCCAGCTCCAGCAGACCCAGGTACTTATACCGTAGAGGTAGAAGCTGTTGACGCTGTAAACAACCGTACTGTTGTGGATATTACTTTAATCGTATCGTAAGCGTATACACAAACGTACTGAAATAAGACAACTTAAAATTCACTAATTTTTAAGTTCTTCCGAGTAATACAATCGGGTTATTAGTTTAGGCTAGTAGCCCGATTTTTTTTTAGCTTAGT